>NZ_JAAHGK010000797.1:0-3663 GCF_010672505.1 Okeania sp. SIO2B9
AAGGAAGAAGGAAGAAGGAAGAAGAAAGAGGGAAGAGGAAAGAAGGCTACCCTCGCAAGAAAAAACCATCATTTCCTGTAGATATTCACCCTTGGGTTTACACAAACGATATAAACGGACATGATATAAGAAGGAAGAAGGAAGAAAAAAATGGATGGGAACTCAAACCCCAACCAATTCAACACCGTGTAGAGGGTGGGGTATAAACCCAAGATAAAAAAATAATTTCTACTCTTATTCTTCCTGACTCCTGAATTATTTTAACCCTTCTTCTTCCTTCCTAAAAATAACATCTGCAACTCGACAAACTTCAGACATTTCTTTAACATCGTGAACTCGTAAAATATCTACAGACTCAGCGATCGCCGCCACACAACCTGCAGCAGTTCCCCAAACTCTTTGTTTAGCATCAGGTTGATTTAAAATTTTACCAATAAAACTTTTACGAGATAATCCTACTAAAATCGGACAATTTAAACTTTTAAACCTTGATAAATTGCGGATAATTTCTAAATTTTGTTCGTAATTTTTAGCAAAACCAATACCAGGGTCAATAATAATTTTATCCCTTTCAATTCCCGCTGTTATAGCAGCCTCTATTCGACTCTCTAAAAATTGATATATTTCCCCAATTAAATCTTGATAATCTGTCAATTTTTGCATTGTTTTTGGCGTACCCTTAATGTGCATTAATACAATCGGCACTTTGAGACCAGCCACCACTGAAAACATATCTGAGTCATAAGTTCCCCCAGAAATATCATTAATTAAATTAGCACCAACTTCCACAGCTTTTTGTGCAACTACTGCTCTAGTTGTATCAACAGAAATAGGAATTTCAGCACAAATATTTTGCTGATTTCTTAATAACTTAATTATTGGTAGAACCCGATTAATTTCCTCCTCCAGAGAAACAACTTCAGCCCCTGGTCGAGTAGATTGACCGCCAATATCAATCATATCGGCACCATATTCTACCATTTTTTTGGCTTGTTTTAAAGATGTTTCTAGCGTATTAAAATCACCACCATCACTAAAACTATCTGGCGTTATATTCAAAATACCCATAATATAGGTACGTTTTCCCCAAACAAAATTTTGATAGTAATTGTGCATATTTGATGATGTTTAATAATTAAGGTTTGCTGAATAAAGTATGAGTGGTAGGGGTAGGAGACAGGAGACAGGAGACAGGATAAATGGAAATCATAGAGGAGGTAGTCGTAAAAATTGTAAGAGTGATTTTTCTGCCATAATCATCCCAAAATACTAGCTTTGTTGCAGCTCTTTAGACCGAAAAGCTTGCACTTTTTAAAGGCAAAAAAAGGCTGAAACCAATATCATTCAATGCTTTGATATTTAATCAGCAAGCCCTAATTAACCCACTAACAGTTTAGATGATTTATGAGAATTTATTTTAGGATAATTTAAGCAAAAGGGAAGAAAAAAATTGTCAACTATAACTGTTAGTAGAACAAAAACTAGGTCGAAGAATTAAACCAAATCTATACATGATAGTGAGGCTTTATTCTCCATAATTATTACAGAAAAATCAAGGTATAAAGCCTCTCCATTCATGGAGAAAAAGAAAAAAATTCCTTTTAACCCAATCCTCTCCTTGAAAAGAAGAGGTAATTCTAAATTATTAATTCTTAATTCTAAATTCTTGAACACCAATTTATAGTTATGTTATAGTGCAAATTGTTTAGGAAATTAGTAAATTTATATTTCTATTTTGCTGTAACATACTCTTTTTTCCTCCCTTTTTTAATTTCTCAAAGAAGTCTAATTAATCATCAATAATCCTGAAATTATTTATAATTAATTAGACGAGAAAAACTATCTGGCATTAAACTTGCTCCCCCAACTAAAGCACCATCAATTTCTGGTTGAGCCATAATTTCATCAACATTATTAGGTTTAACAGATCCACCATATTGAATAGTGACATTAGAATTAGTTAACTTACTACGAATTAAACCAATAACACGGTTAGCTTCTTTAGCTTCACAAGTATCACCAGTACCAATTGCCCAGATAGGTTCATAGGCAATTACTAGATTTTCCTGATCCACATCAATTAAATCTGTGGCCAACTGAGAAAAGATATGTGATTCTGTTTCACCAGCAGCTCTTTGCTCCTTAGATTCTCCCACACAGAGAATAGGGGTTAAACCATGCTTCTGAGCAGCTTTTAAGCGCAAATTAACTTTTTCGTCAGTTTCACCAAAATGTTGACGACGCTCACTATGGCCAACAATTACATAATTAACTCCAATTTCCTTGAGCATTGGGCCAGAAATTTCTCCTGTATATGCTCCCTCATCTTCCCAATGCACATTTTGGGCACCCAACTTTATCCGACTCCCATGCAAATTTTTTGACATAAAATCTAGTGCAGTAAAGGGAGTGCAGAGAACTACTTCAGGTTTTTCAGGGATTTCTGTGAGTTGAGACATTAAACCCTGGAGAAACTCTTTAGCTTCTGCTTGGGTTTTGTACATTTTCCAGTTCCCAGCAATTATAATTTTTCTCACTGTTGATTTTGTAGACCTCAAACTTGACTATCTGCAACACTCCAGTCTAAGGCTTTATGAGTCCTTTTTCTAGACTTCAAAGAATAATTGTTTTCCTCATCACAATTGTGTTGATTGGAATGTTGTTATCAAACAGGATTGGGTCGTGCCACCCCGCCAAGAAATGGCGAAATATTTTTGGAGCGGAGCTCAAATCCCCTACTTCCCCTCCACCAGAGGGGTTAGGGGTGGTTTGACTTTTGACTTTTAACTTTTAACTTTTGACTTGATTATCCTACTGGCCAAATTCTAATCGAGCTTGCTCAACTATTTCTGCTGTGACGACTTCTTGCTCTGCTTCTCTGGCCAAATCTTCAATTCGCTTTCTTGCCTGAGCTCGAACAAAATAGGGAATATTTTTTAATTTAATTTGAGCTTCTGGCGTCCATTGTAATTCGTGATTAAAATTAGAATCAGTCATATTAAATCTTCCAGCATAGGTTTATCTGCCAGGGATGAAAATCTCTAGCTAATTAAGGAAAGTTCTCTTAGATTAGAACTCATATTACTTTATTATTTTTATTAGTCCATTTTAACTTAACTTTGTATTCTCAGAAATTCCAAACTAACTATTAGAAAAATTTTAGGGAACTGGAAATATAAAATTTACAGCACTTTTTAAGATGGTGAGGTACAGTTCAATATTAATCTCTATTCCCGACTTCCAATTTGGTACCTTTCTCCTGCCTTATTATACCAATTTAAAAAAAGAATGTTACTAATAATAAGTGCGATCTAAATACTTTAAAGAAAATGTCCCTTTGAGAAAAAAGAGAATTTACTAGCTCAAAACTGGTATTGAAGTCATTCATTCTGTACGTCGCCAATCCGACAGCTCCCCTACCTGACTCCTAAGAAATACCCTAGCTATTTGTAGCAAACATTGATGAAATTGGTATTACTCAGACTTTCTCTAGAAAAATTGCGATCTAAGTACAGAGGAATTTGAGCATGAGAATGCGATCACATACCATGGGACACCATTACCCTCAATGTCTTCCCCAAAAGCTTGTCTGTTCCCTGCTATAGTTATATATAGTATGTTTCATATCAGTGAGGTACATCTGGCGGGCATCTTGCCCGCCAA
>NZ_JAAHGK010000798.1:0-3662 GCF_010672505.1 Okeania sp. SIO2B9
AGATTTATCATTTTCTTTGTGGGTTTAATACCCCACCGTCAACGGGGGTGTTCACGCATTACTTGGGGGAGCGAATCCCCATGTAATTTTCCTCCTGTCTCCTGTCTCCTGTCTCCTGTCTCCTTCTTCAACACCCTTGGTATAAGACTTCCCTGAATTAAATTTCATTATCCATATTCCTGATTGAAAGTCTCTGTTTTGCCTTTTTTTCTTTCCTCTTCAACTAAACATTAATCTTAAAATTACCTAGATATAGCAATACAAGAATTGGGCGCGGACATTTTTCAATCCTCAAACCTTTTTACAGTTTGCTATTCCCTATTCCCTATTCCCTATTCCCTAGCGCTATACTTTTCAACCAGTATTTGAGTATAACTATTCAAAGGAAAATCAAAAGCAACTTCAGGAGTAACCCACTCCCATCGCACAATTTCTTCATTAAGAGTTTTTACTCATTTAAAACAGTCAGAGCTTTTGTTGCGTATGTCGCAATAGGAGTTTTTACTCATTTAAAACAGTCAGAGCTTTTGTTGCGTATGTCGCAATAGGAGTTTTTACTCATTTAAAACAGTCAGAGCTTTTGTTGCGTATGTCGCAATAGGAGTTTTTACTCATTTAAAACAGTCAGAGCTTTTGTTGCGTATGTCGCAATAGAAGTTTTTACTCATTTAAGAGAGTCAGAGCTTTTGTTGCGTATGTCGCAATAGAAGTTTTTACTCATTTAAGAGAGTCAGAGCTTTTGTTGCGTATATTGCAATAGGAGTTTTTACTCATTTAAAACAGTCAGAGCTTTTGTTGCGTATGTCGCAATAGGAGTTTTTACTCATTTAAGAGAGTCAGAGCTTTTGTTGCGGATATTGCTTTTTAACTTTTGATTTTTGACTTCTGTGAAGCAGTACCAGATGTCCTAAACTATCTGAAATAATCATTATTTCTATCAAGGAACAATCATGCGACTATCTCAAATGTTATTAGTCACTCTCCGAGACGACCCCGCAGAAGCAGAAATTCCTAGCCACAAACTCCTCATCCGTGCTGGATATATTCGTCGCATCGGCAGTGGTCTCTACGCATATCTCCCTCTAATGTTGCGAGTCCTCAATAAAGTCTCCAAAATAGTCCGCGAAGAAATGGATGCTACTGGTGCCCAAGAATGTCTGCTTCCTCAACTTCAACCCGCCGACCTGTGGCGAGAGTCTGGTCGTTGGGATACTTATACTCAGGCTGAGGGTATTATGTTTTCTCTAATTGACCGTCAAAATCGGGAGTTAGGGTTAGGTCCCACCCATGAAGAGGTAATTACTACTGTTGCTAAAGATATGATTCGCTCCTATCGGCAGCTACCCCTACATCTCTATCAACTGCAAACTAAGTTCCGGGATGAAATTCGCCCCAGGTTTGGGTTAATGCGAGGCCGGGAATTTATTATGAAGGATGGCTATTCTTTCCATGCTGACCAGGAAAGTCTCAAAAAGACTTATCAGGATATGGATAAGGCTTATCGAAATATGTTACGTCGCAGTGGATTAGAATTTCGAGCGGTTGATGCTGACTCTGGGGCAATTGGTGGGTCTGGGTCTCAAGAATTTATGGTTTTGGCCGATGCTGGTGAGGATGAAATTCTCTATACCGAGGATGGCAAGTATGCAGCAAATTTGGAAAAAGCTGTTTCTATCCCACCTGATGCAGAAATTTCACCTTTTGAGAGTTATGAAAAATTGGAAACTCCTGGCACGGAGACTATTGAAAAGCTGTGCAAGTTTCTCAAATGTTCTCCTACTAATATTGTGAAAAATGTTTTATACCAGTCAGTCTATGACAATGGAATGACTGTTTTAGTTTTGGTGAATATCCGGGGAGACCAAGATGTTAATGATGTGAAGTTGTTGAATGAGTTGACTAAGTTGGCTGGAAATTATGAAGCAAAAACTGTTTTGGCTTTGACTGTGCCTGATGTGGAGGCTCAAAAGAAATGGGCAACTAAGTCTTTACCTTTGGGTTATATTGCTCCAGATTTGTCTGATGATTATATTACTTCTAGTAAAGAGGTAAGTTCTCAGTTCTTACGAATGGTAGACCAGACGGTCGTAAGCTTGACAAATTTCGCAACAGGTAGTAACGAATCTGGTTATCACGTTATGGGGGCAAATTGGGGTCAGGAATTTACTTTGCCAAAGTTGGTCGTGGATTTACGAAAGGCTGAAAAAGGCGATCGCTCTATCCATGACCCCAGTCAAACCTTAGAAACTGCTAGAGGTATTGAGGTTGGTCATATATTCCAGTTAGGGACGAAATATTCTGAAGCTATGGGGGCAACTTATACAAATGAGCAGGGTGAGGAAAAGCCTTTGGTGATGGGATGTTATGGTGTGGGTGTGTCCCGTTTGGCTCAGTCAGCAGTGGAACAGTCTTATGATAAGGATGGGATTATTTGGCCTGTGGCGATCGCTCCTTATCATGTGGTTATTTGTATTCCTAATATTAAGGATGCTCAACAAATGGAAGTGGCAGAAAGTCTCTATAAAGAATTAAATGAAGCTGGAATAGAGACTATTTTAGATGACCGAGATGAGCGAGCGGGTGTTAAATTCAAAGATGCAGATTTAATTGGAATTCCTTATCGAATAGTTACCGGGCGATCGCTCAAGTCAGGTAAAGTTGAATTGGTAGAAAGAGCGACTCATCAATCTCAGGAAATTCTGGTAGAGGAAGTATTATCTACTTTAAAAGACTTAATTGAGAAAGCATTAACTTAATTTACACTTTTCAGCAATAACTAGAATTTTGGTATTGCTGAAAAATATTTCTGCAAGACAAAGTTTAAGTAAGATGAGGGGGCGGGTGTTAAATTTAAAGATGTAGATTTAATAGGAATTCCCGATCGAATAGTTATAGCAATGAGCGCTGGTATATTTACAAATTGTAGTAGGGGCAAAAGAGCTAGAAGTCTTATATGATCGGCAATTTATTCCCCCTGTTCCCTGTTCCCTGTTCCCTGTTCCCTGCGCACAGCGCTATATATAGAATCCGGTTATATAGTATATGTTTATAACTATACTTCAATCTCTCGACACTTCCCCCTCTTCCCCAACTATATAATAAGTATTCAACCGGATTTGATATTACGGGGCGATCGTTAAAATCTGGCAAAGTTGAATTGTTGACGTACTCCCCGGCATAAATGCACGGGGATTCTCAAGCGGATGTTACGAAGCGGGATAAATCCACGCTTCTCCACCCTTTTTCCTGTTTCTTAGGCTCTTAACTAGACCGTTTCTAGTCCCCGTCAGACCGCCTCCCCAGGCAACTTCTTTAACGTCCAAGATGCGCCCCACCTCAGACACCCCTCTATTTCTCACAATCAGCGCGGAGGCCACGTCTCGATGAGTCATATAACCACATTCAGGACAAGAATGAACTCTAAAGCTGAGTTTTTTCTTCCCTGTATGAGCATTGCAATTGGGACAAATTTGAGAAGTATAATCTTTATTGACCTTCCCGAAATAGACTCCTCGCTTCCAACAAACCCATTGCAGGATGGTGACAAACTGACCGAAACCTGCATCTAAGGTATGTTTTCCCAACATTCTTTTGGCCCATGCCTGAAAATTAAGGTCTTCAACAAAAATCATTCCTGCTTGGTCACATAAATGATGGGCTAA
>NZ_JAAHGK010000799.1:0-3654 GCF_010672505.1 Okeania sp. SIO2B9
TCAGGGGGAAAAACATTTCCCCCTGTTCCCTGTTCCCTGTTCCCTGTTCCCTGTTCCCTGTTCCCTGTTCCCTGTTCCCTGTTCCCTGTTCCCTGCTATACTATTTTTTTGAGGTTTCAAAGATAATTAGGTAGACTCTTGAACACGAATATCTTTCTGGGGAATAGGAATAGAGATTCCTTCTTGAGCAAATCTTTCCTTAATTTGATGAAGAGTTTCATTATATACCTGCCAGTAATCTGAAGTTTTAGTCCATCCTCCTACATACAGATCGACGAAGTATTCTTCAAATTTCCATGCAAATGTACTTGGTCTTGGTTCCTCTAATACTAGAGAATGAGATTTAAAAATATCCAAAAGTAATTGCTCAACTTTAGACAAATTCTCATTATAACCAACCCGAATTTGCAAACTAACGCGACGAGTATCTCTAGCACTATGATTAACGACCACACTACTCAAAATAGAGTTATTGGGAATTGTAATAATCTGACCAGTCCAACCTTTTATTTTTGTATGAGGGAGACTGATGGAATCAATGTAGCCTGATGTTCCACATAGTTCTACTTCATCCCCTACATTAAACGGACTATAGATCATAATCATTAAACCACTAGCCAAATTTCCAATATTGGTTTGCAAAGCAAATGCCAAGATGAAGCTAGTACCACCAACTAAGGCGAGAATTGGAGCAAGATTTATTTCCAAAGCAGTCAAGGCGAATAAGACACCAACACCAACAGTTGCTTGCCAGACAGATCTGACCAATAATTGACGCAAAGGGTCAGAAACTCCCCCTACAATTCGCAGACTTCTATTAGTCACAAAGCCTAAAATGGCAGCAACAATTACAGAAGTAGCCACAATTGCAGAAAAGATACCAATATTTTTGCCCCAACGTAAACCACCTTCTTCTGATTTGATCCAACCACCTATTCTTAACCATAAACCTTCAGTATCACTTACATCAATCTCGACACCACTAACAGATTCAACATATTGCCGGAAAGTTTCAGCTTTGCCCCCTTTACTCTCAAATTCATCCAAAACAGTATCAAAGCGATCGGCAAGAGCAGTTTGCTGCTGTTGAAGTTCAGTGACATCAACGACCAATTTAGTCTTGACTTCCGATGCGACTTCACTAGAATCTTCGAGTTTTTGTGATAATGCTTCTAACTGTTTTTCTTTCTCTACTAATTCCTGTTGACTATTGATATTATCTGTATTACTAGCTTCATCTTCGATCGCTTCTGCTACCACTTCTAGATTTTGGGTAGCTTCCCCAGTTCCTTCACTTTGCTTTTTAACCTCAACAGCTTCCTCAACTGCTTCTTGAGCTTTGGCGAGTTCTTTTTGTGCCGCTTCTAGATTTTTTTCAGCTTCCTCTGCTTCTGGAGAACCAGGAGATGCACTCTTTTTTCTTGCTTCTGCTTCCTCAAGAGATTTCTGAGCTTTTTCTATAGCATCAACCGCTTCTTCAGATTTTCTGGTTTCCCGATTTTTGCGTTTGATAGCAATCTCAGCATCGCTAATTTCCTGAACTTTGGCTTTTAGCAAATTCTGCCAAGCTTTAGCTTCGACTTCTAATTCCTCCTGAGTCAAAGGTTTGAGCAAAAGCTTCAGCTCATCGACAGGAATTTCTGGTTCTTCAGTAGTAATTGCTGCAATTGTGGCTGAAGTTTCTATTTGTGATTCTTGGGAACTAACTGGAGACACCCATAGCGTTAGAGTACAAGCAACTACCGTTAGGCAAAATGCTTGCCATTTATGGCTAAAGATCAATTTTTTTCTTTTTTTCATTAATCTATCTCACTAATAATAGGTGTTAGGTATTAGGTTTTAGGTATTGGGTATTATACCAATTTTATGTGAGGTGGCACAGAATTATGAAATTTATTAACTTGTCTATCTCGATCTACAGTCAACTCTGATTAAAATATTAGGCGTTGGTGAAAAGAGGTATGATATCATGTCCGGATCAGAGCGCGATAGAACTCCGTGACCTTTACGCGACCAAAAAACTTTCTCCTTCTACTCGGGGTTTCTTCTTCTTTCTTCCCTCCTGACTTATGACTCGGTCCTTCCCCTCCTGGGAGGGGGAGGGGCGAGGGGTGGGTTGACTCCTAAATAATTAAGATGAATATCATACACGCGCTTTACCAACGCCAAATATTATTCTATGCAACTTAGAAATGAATTTGGTATTCGTGAATTTATCTAAATAAATCTTTCTACATTGAGCAGAAACTTGTCATAGATTTGCCGATGATTGGATTCTTATTTGCAGAAGATGAAAATTAATATATCTAGGGAAAATATCCTCAAAAGGCAGAGGGATTTCGACAAAACAATTGAAGCATCACACAAATTAATTAGTATTATGAACAATCGATATGATGGGTTAAATTAACATCTATATATACATTCAATAATTAATAATTAATTATTAATAATTACCTCTCCTTGAAAAGAAGAGGATTGACTCAAAGGAAAATTTTGATTTATTATCCCCTTAAAAGGGTCCGCTTTAAACCACAATTTTTCGGTAAAAAGATAGAGCAATCATTCAAAACTACGCTTTTTTGAAACATTTACTTTCTGATCGAGCAGAATTATTAGTATTATTCATAATAATTACTATCTAACAGGAAAATCTATACTATATATTTTAAAATATTCTCTTCCAGTAGCTGTAGTGGACGGACACAGCTAAAATGGTAGGTTGCGACGGATTTTTGTTGGGTTTCCTAGGAGGAAAAATCAGGTGTTTACTTTCCTGATAAAAACTTGATTTTTCAGTTAAATAATTGTAAAATTTTCCGGAAATTAGCATAGCAGTATATTTGGCAGATAAATTCTATAAAAATACAAACCAAGAAGTGCTTAATCATAAAATTTGACTTTAATATAAACAGGACTTACGCAAATGGATTATAGTCTTTGCGTAAGTCCTGAGAAATAATATGTGGGTAATACCAAGGGTGATAAATGTTTGCTACAAATAGTCATACTGTTTTTAGACCTTTCCAAAAATACCGATTTTGAAAAGGTCTAATGTAATTATCTAGTTAGATGATGATGATGTATTCTAGGACGAAAAGATAAAATCATTCTCGGTTAAACTATTGCCTAAACTATTGACATTCTCGACTAACAAAGTGCCTCCACCAAAGTTAAAAGTTTGACCATTCATTTGATATTCAATGGTTCCAGCTTGAACACCTATAGTAATGTTACCGGATGGAGGAAGGTTAATGAGTAGATCGTTACCAATTTCTTCAACAAAGGGGAAATCGAGATCTGTCAATTCACCATCCGCACCTGCGACATTACCATTAGGCCAGTAATCAAGAACGTCAAAATTCTTCAGGCTTAAATCACCAGGAGGTGGATTTTGAGTAAAATTCAGCAGAATATCGAAGCCAAATTCAATTTTATCTAGATTGCGTTCAAATCCCCTTAATGTATCGTCGCCAAAACCGCTTACTCCCTCATCACCTGTAACTTTAAAGATATCCTGCTTACTATCCATATCGGGTAGGATAGTCCGGACTAAACTGCTTCCTCCCCCAATCAGAATATCATCACCCGTTCCTCCGACTAATGTATCCTTATCAGCACCCCCTTCAACCGTATCATTACCACTACCGCCGA
>NZ_JAAHGK010000008.1:0-13428 GCF_010672505.1 Okeania sp. SIO2B9
CTGAGTGTTTGGAGGAAAAGACAGGTTTAGCAGTAGTTTTGGCTAATGATGCTAATTGTGCTGGTTTAGGAGAATCTTGGCTAGGGGCAGGTCGTTCGTTTAAAAATATGATTATGCTTACTCTGGGTACTGGTGTTGGGGGAGCAATTATTTTAGATGGTCAATTGTTTGTAGGTCATTTAGGTGCTGCGGGAGAGTTAGGGTTAATTACTGTGAACCCGGACGGGCCAGAGTGTAACAGTGGTAATAGTGGGTCTCTAGAACAATATGTTTCTGTTCAGGCAATTCGTCGAGCTACTGGTAAAGAACCATTGGAGTTAGCAAATTTGGCTCAAACTGGAGACAAATTTGCCCTAGAATTCTGGGAATATTATGGCAGACTTTTGGGTGCAGGTTTGGCAAGTTTGATTTATATCTTGACACCAGAAGCTGTAATTATTGGAGGGGGAGTGAGTGCTGGTGCAGAACTTTTTTTGCCTGTAGCTAAAGCAGAAATTGAGAGACGAGTTTTGTTGAGTTCTCGTTTAGGCTTAAAATTATTAACGGCTAAATTAGGTAATCATGCTGGTATTGTAGGAGCTGCTAAATTAGCTTGGGCAAGTTTGCATAATAATTAGACATCTCCTACAAAAGAGGGAGTGGGGAAGTGCTTACTAAGGGTTTTTACCTTTGATGTCAAAGAAGTGTGGGACACCCAACCCTAACTCCTCCCAGGAGTGGAGTAGAGAGTTGCTAGGAGGAGCGGAGAATAGAATTTAATTAGAAAGTAGTCGGATATATTTGTCTGTTAATTTTTCGGCGTTGCACAGTGACGAATGATTTGATATTTTTGATTGAATTGGATTGTGGATTAATCAATTGCTAGAATGATTAATTAATGGTTATTTTTAGTCAAAATCTAAACCAATTTTTGGCAATATCATTCCATAATGTGCAACCCCAAGACTTTAGCCTTCTGAGATTACAAAAAAGTTAGCATTTTGGGCAAATCAAGGACAAAAAAATTGAGGGAAATTCTTACTTCTACCTCCTCTAAATTCCCCGTTTCTCCTGACTCCTGACTTCTGACTCCTACCCATAGCAAAAAACTTTATTCAGCAAACCCTAATTAATGCTAAATACCGTGACAACTATCAAAAAGGTATAACGCTAGTGTTAATTGCTTAATAATTGAAGTGCTACCTAAGTATACCATAACTTTTGGTAATTGGTATTAGACCGTCTTCCTTCTTCCTTCTTCCCTCTTCCTTCTTCAAGGTAAAGAATACCCTGTTACTTTTGTGATAAATTCCACAACCTTTTCATAAGCTTCCGGATCGATATTGGGACTAATAATAATATCTTTTGTACTATCTGGTAGCCAAAAAGTTATACGACCATTAGGTTCAGAAGCAAATGTAGTAATACAATTCAAATTTATAAACCATTCATGGCGATCGTAAATAATATGTACCCAACATTCATCATTAGTGAGACAGTTTATCTCAATCTTTTCTGTAATATATTTTATGACTAGCTGATAGTCATGTTCGCAACTTTGCTTATTTAATATAATTGGCTGACTGCTATTTGGCAACCAAAAAGTTAGTCGTTTATTTGGCTGACAAGAAAAAGCAGTAATATGATCGAGGTCGATCAAGTATTTACTTCTTTCATAATCTATTTTAATCCAGTAGGCCACATGACCCCCTCAAAGCTTTGATTTCTTGCATTTCTCCAAATTAGTGCAAGTTACTCTAAAAGTCCGATGGACACTATTGAGTTATCCTCGATCTGGTAAATTACTACTCAATAAACCTATCCCACTATTTTTAACAGGCTTATTTGTTTAAGTAAAATGTGTTTTAAAAGTTTAATTTTTTGTTTTTAACTCTCAAAATATTTAGGGTTTTTAGCAAAAATATTATTACTGGGATAGGTTCACTCAATGAAAAAGATTTATTTTTTAAATCAAGAAGTTTACCACTACTAAAAGTTTCAAATATCTAAGATAACTATCAGCGATTAATATTAGAAAATATAACAATGTTTAATGCTGTATTTAAGATTATTAGTAATCGCCTAAGATAGGGAAATTAAACTAGATAACAAACAATAATAAAAAAATTTTAGTAACTAATAATCTAGTCAGCACTTAGGATAGAACCTGTACTAACTACATTATCTTGGGTGACTTCAACATTATTTACAGACAAATCATAACATTTTTCTTGTGAACTAGCAGCTTTAAAAAAGCTATGAAATAGAGGGTGAGGAGTGCTAGGTCGAGATTGAAACTCTGGATGAAATTGTGTAGCAATAAAGAAAGGATGAGTGGGAAGTTCAATAATTTCTACTAACCTACCATCCGGAGAAGCTCCACTAATAACATATCCTGTTTCTAACAACAAGTTCCGGTAAGCATTATTAAATTCATATCTATGACGATGACGTTCATAAATCACCTCTTGCTGATAAGTCTGAAATGCTAATGTATCAGTTTGAAGACGGCAAGGATAAAGTCCCAGTCGCATAGTACCGCCCAAGTCCACTACATCTTGTTGTTCGGGTAACAAATTAATCACTGGGTTTGGTGTTTCAGGGTCAAACTCCGCACTATGGGCACATTCCAATTTTGCTATATTCCGTGCCCACTCAATTACCGCACATTGCATTCCCAGACATAACCCCAAAAAAGGAATTTTTTGCAACCGAGAATATTCAATAGCAGCTATTTTTCCATCAATACCTCTCACGCCAAACCCTCCCGGAACAATAATCCCATTCACCTTTTCCAGGTAGGTCTTTGCTCCTTTGACCTCCACATCTTCAGAACTGACCCAACGCAGATTTAAGTCCACACCAATAGCTATTGCAGCATGGCGTAATGCCTCTACCACTGATAAATAAGCATCGCTCAGTTGAATATATTTACCTACTATCGCAATTTCGATACTTGTAGTAGTAGATGATTGGACATTTTTTGTCTCTATTTCAGGATTGTTCCGATGATAAAGACGATTGACCAAAGTTTGCCACCTATCAAGATTTGGTTGACGTTGCTCCATATTTAATAATTCTAGAGCTTGCACCGCTAGTCCTTCTGTTTCTAACATTAGAGGTACTTCATAAATACTTTCGGCATCTTTTGATGTAATTACGGATGCTACAGGTACATCACAGAATTCAGACATTTTTTCTTTTAAGTTGTTGCTCAGTTGGCGATCGCATCGACAGACTAGAATATCTGGCTGAATACCAATAGAGCGCAACTCTTTGACTGAATGTTGAGTGGGCTTAGTTTTCATCTCCCCTGCCGCTGCAATCCAAGGGACTAGGGTAACATGAATATATAACACATGATTTCGTCCCACATCTTTACGAAATTGCCGAATAGCTTCTAAAAAGGGCTGAGATTCAATATCTCCTACAGTCCCCCCAATTTCTGTAATTACTACATCTGGATTAGCATTTTTGGCAACTCTATGTACCCGCTCTTTTATTTCATTGGTAATATGAGGAATAACTTGAACTGTGCTTCCTTTGTAATCGCCTCGTCTTTCTTTATTGATGACTGCTTGGTAGATTGAACCCTGGGTAACACTATTTAGGCGAGACATGGAGGTATCTGTAAATCGTTCGTAGTGACCCAAGTCTAGGTCTGTTTCTGCCCCATCTTCTGTGACAAATACTTCTCCATGTTGGAAGGGACTCATGGTACCTGGGTCTACATTGATATAGGGGTCTAATTTCAGAATAGATACGGAATAATCCCGTGATTTGAGCAAACGGCCTAAGCTTGCTGCTACAATTCCTTTACCAATACTGGAAACTACTCCACCAGTTATAAATACAAATTTACTCATAAGTTTTTTTTGAAGAAGGTTTTAGGTTTGAAGAAGGTTTTAGGTGGTAGTTTAAAGACTGGAATAATTTCATTTCTGAAGAAAGAAGGTTTTATATAGAATCCGGTTATACAGTATATATTTATAATTCTATCCACACTCCAATATTAAATCGGACTACCTCCCCACCTCCCCATCTCTCCCTACTATATAATTAAGTATTTAACCGGATTTGATATTATGTGGTAGGTTTTAGGTAGTAGGTCAAAGGCTGGAATAATTTCATTTCAATAGTTATAATTTTTTGCTTTTTTGTGTGGATTTTAAGCTATCAATACTTATAAATACTTAGATTTTAAATTATTAGTTGCTTTTCGACAGTTAATCTACATTTTCAACTAAAATCTCCCATCTAATCTAATTAATATCTAAAATTTGGCTTTAATTGTAAAATAATAATCCCCACCAGCTTCTAGTTGATAATCCCATTTTTCTAGAAACCTACCTAAAGGTTCTTGAATTAAAGCACGTCCTTGAGAAGGGCGAATGGAAAGAGTTTTTTTATGGCGAAAACCCCATTTAAAATGCCAATTAAAAGACCCAGCACTTACTTCTCCTTCGATAATGCCTTTTTGCCAAGACTGACGAGTTACTCTGACATAAGCAGTAGTTTCTGGTAAACCTTTATAACTCATTAATAGTGAAAAGTCACACTTTATATTTTATTAAAGTCAAAATTTTCAAGAAGCGGTCAGCAGTCAGCAAGATTATTTTTTTGAACGTGCGATAATAGGATTTCAACCCTTCCTAAACCATCTGGCGCAATGGTGAGTTCTCGGGGATTTTAACCCGAGCTGCTAAAAGCTGTTAACGTAGTTCCTCAGCAAGAGGATAGCTGTTAGCTCCGCATTCCGGTACGCAAATGCTAAAAGCTTATAGCTAGTTAAATTCAGATAATACACTCATCTATATAAATCAAGGCACTTTTAAATACTTGCTTAAATAGTAAATTAATCTTCTGGTAAGCTAACACTACGACTATTATAGAGACTCATTGCTTTTTCTATTCCTTGTCTCAAAGAAAGCTCTACAGCTTCTACAACTAATTTCAGCACTTGAGTCATTAATTGACTTTCCTCTGGGCTAAACTTTCCTAAAACATGACCAATAGTATTTGGATCTCTACTTTCAGCAGCAGCATTCTTTGGCTTACCTATACCTATTCGCAAACGAGGAAATTTTTGAGTCCCTAAATGAGCGATCGCTGACTTCATCCCATTATGGCCACCAGCAGACCCAGATAACCGTAGTCGCAGTCGTCCCATTGGCAAATCCATATCATCATATATAATTAGCACCGAATTTTGTGGCAATTTATACCAATCTAACACGGTACGAATTGCTTGTCCCGACTTATTCATATAAGTCAAGGGTTTGAGCAAATAAATTTTATCGGATTTTATACCTCTGCCTTCTCCAAATTCTGCTTTAAATTTTCGGTTTTCCGATAGAGAAGTATGCCACATATTGGCTATACTATCAACTGCCGCAAATCCTATATTGTGTCTAGTTCTTTCGTATTTTTGCTCTGGATTTCCCAAACCTACAATTAATTGAGGAATCACTAAATTTTGCCCTGATGCCACCTCTTTCATTACGTTAAGAATTAAAATTAAATCGTCAAAAATATTATCTTTTTTTGGATTGGCTCAGGTGAAATTTTTCTCTACTTTTATCAACTAGCTTTTCTGACTTGTCTCTGTAGGAGAAGAAACAGTTACTACTTTTTCTGACTCTGATTCAGGTGCATACTGACTAACTTGAGACCCTTCTTCTAACTGTTTTGCCTCTCGTTTAAACTCATTTTCAAACTCTTTAGCTCCTGCTTTAAAACTATTTATCGCTTGCCCTAAACTACGACCAATTTCTGGTAGTTTCTTTGGACCGAATATCAAAAGAGCTACGACTAAAATTACAATCATTTCAGGCAGACCAATACCAAAAATATTCATCTTGTTTTTTACTCCTAAAACTTATCTGAGATTATTACTAAGGATATAGCTAGGGCTGGAGAAATTTTAATTAATTGAATTTCTTAGCCCTACTCTTTAATTCATCTTATTTGGTTAGGCTAGCCCAGTCCACATCAACATTCTCTAACAACAACGAAGAGTTGTAGATTTGGAGAATAATCAACAAGAAGACAAAGAATAAGCCTATAAAAACGGCCATTAATAGTGTAGTTCCCCAACCGGGAGATACTTTACCATATTCAGAGTTTAAAGGTTTGAGCAGGTCTCCTAATCCAGTTCTTTGTGCCATAAGTTTCTATGTAATCTATAATTCAGCAGAATTTTTTAATCTTTTGTAATATTGTATATGTATAACACTCATAATTTTAATGAATTATATGGAACCTGCAACAGTTCTTAGTATCTCTATAGGTGTAATGGTTGTGGCCATTACTAGCTTTTCAATTTATACGGCTTTTGGACCTCCCGCTAAGGAGTTGAGAGACCCTTTTGATGAACACGAAGATTAAGGTTAATTAACTATTATTGATTTATTAATATATATAAACTTATGTTATTATAGATTGATATAGTTATACTTTTGTTTGCTAAAGCTTAAAAACATGGACTATCCAAGACAAATATCTACAAAATGTCTATGTTTTTACGCCATTAATCTGTGTTATTATTACATATGTATGCTAAAAACAGAGTATTCTAGCAACAATTATGGACTGTTTGACACTCGACTTTTCATAAGGACGAAAACCCCAGAGGGAATCCTAAACTCAATGTGTTTGATCGGAACATTAACCAACCTTCGCGCGCCAGTAGGCTTATGGACAGGTGAGGCGGAAAATTACTCTTACTCAGTGATGAAGAGGATGTCTAGGATTGTCTAGATTTTTAGAAGGTGATTAATACTCTCTCGTTATCATTATCAAAATTTAACGGGAGATTACTGCCAATTTTAACTGGCCTCTTAATACTAGGGTAAAGTAATTCCTGATGTTTTTGACCAGGGAATAAAGGGTTTGCCGTTTAGCCTTGTAGTGCTTGACCCACTAAGAATGACTAGGCTTTCAGACCTTTGAGTAGGTTTAGTTGAGCAGTTAACAGCTATTAATTTTCTGTCATTTTTTTGACAGAAACATTCTAGAAATTCTAGAAACATAGACCAACTTACGTCATTAATTGACTTAGCCAATCTGTCCGAACTAAACCCTTAATATTGAGATTTTCAATCGCCACAATATCGTTTCGCTCTCGTTGCTGACCCCTGATGTGATTCTTTAAACTTTTTCTCCATAGTCCTACACCTCAAAAACTCTTGACAGAGCAAAGTATTTGCCGATCGCTGAGTGCTTTATTTAAAGAAAACAGGTTAAAATAGAGGTCTTAATTCTTTATTGTAGTTTGAGTTTCATGGGCAACACATTTGGACATCTATTTCGGGTAACAACATTTGGTGAATCCCACGGAGGAGGAGTAGGAGTTATAATTGATGGTTGCCCTCCTCAACTAGAAATAGATGTTGCAGAAATTCAATATGAGTTAGACCGTAGGCGTCCAGGGCAAAGCAAAATTACTACACCTCGCAAAGAAACAGATATTTGTGAAATACTGTCTGGAGTATTTGAAGGTCAAACTTTGGGTACGCCAATGATGATTTTGGTGAGAAATAAGGATGCTCGTCCACAAGATTATCAGGAGATGGCTAGTAAATACCGTCCATCTCATGCTGATGCAACTTATGATGCTAAGTATGGTATTAGGAACTGGCAAGGTGGGGGACGGTCTTCAGCTAGAGAAACTATTGGACGCGTTGCTGCTGGGGCGATCGCTAAAAAAATTCTCAAACAATATTCTGGTGTGGAAATTGTTGGCTATGTGAAGCGCATCAAAAATTTAGAGGCCATTGTCGATCTAGAAACAGTGACTATAGAACAAGTGGAAAGTAATATTGTCCGTTGTCCAGATACTGAATGTGCAGACAGAATGATTGAATTAGTAGAACAAATACGGGATGTGGGAGATTCTCTGGGAGGTGTGGTTGAATGTGTGGCCAGGAATGTCCCGAAAGGTCTTGGTTCTCCTGTATTTGATAAATTAGAAGCAGATTTAGCTAAGGGTGTAATGTCCTTGCCAGCGAGCAAAGGATTTGAAATTGGTTCTGGTTTTGCAGGTACTACTCTCACAGGTAGCGAGCATAATGATGAATTTTATACAGATGAGCAAGGGGAAATTCGGACTGTGACTAATCGTTCTGGAGGGGTACAGGGAGGAATTTCTAATGGAGAAAATATTGTGTTGCGGGCAGCATTTAAACCAACTGCTACAATTCGTAAAGAGCAGCGTACTGTTAGTCGTGTAGGTGAAGAGACATTGTTAGCAGCGAAAGGAAGACATGACCCTTGCGTTTTACCTAGAGCTGTACCTATGGTAGAAGCAATGGTAGCCATTGTGCTATGCGATCATTTATTGCGCCATCATGGACAATGTGAGAGTTTGAAATATATGGCGCTACGCGCTAGGGAATAGGGAATAGGGAATAGCTAACTGTAAAAGGGTTTTTCCCTGTGGAATCCATCAGGAAACAGGATTGAAAAATGTCTTAACCAATTCGGTGTTGCTGATTTGAGGTATGAAATTCAACTTTGGGTAAATTTTAAGCAAAAACAATATTGCAAATTATACCTATTTAGTCACCGAACAACTCTTTTCTACCTACTGACTCCTGACTCCTAGCTCCTAACTCCTGTGAAATCATACATTTATTCAGCAACGCCAGCAATTCTTGTAATCCTATAAATAGTGCTTTGCAGATTGGTTAATTATTAAAGTTGGACAATTTAATTTTTTGAATTGGCAATAATTAACAACTTATAGAAAAGCAAGCTGCTATATTTTCTGTCTCTAGTTCAATTTCCTAAAAATCCAGAAATCTTTAAATTCATAAAGTGGAAACTGCTAAAAGAAAATTCATATGGAAACTAAACTTTCTTCTGAAGTGCTAACTAAAGATAATGTTGATTTCTCGAAGATGTCTGAACAAATGGGAGATTTTTTAGTGAAGTTCTGGGGTGTACGAGGTAGTGTTCCTACTCCAGGAAAAGATACTATTAGATATGGTGGAAATACTTCCTGCATAGAAATGCAAATAGCTGGTAAGCGGCTGATATTTGATGGTGGCACTGGTCTACGAGAATTAGGCGAGGAAATGATGCAGGAAATGCCAGTAGAAGCTTATATGTTTTTTACTGGAGTAGGAACACTACCTCGTACACCCCAGAACTTCACTAAAAATAAACCACCAAAACTTAACAGAGTCCAAACAGGGAAAATTCCTAAACCTACGCAGATAGAAATGAGTACAAAAACAATACCACAAGACCAACTTAATAATTGAGAACCTGCTTTAGTTCCCATTCTCACAATAGGCGATAGCTTCCCTGCTGCTAAGTCATCTTTTACTTGGTGAAAGTGAGAACAAAAGAGAATAATAGTAGTAGTAATTCCAATAATTATTGATGCGGTCAAACTTATCATTGAGCAACTTTTAGTTTGACTATAATAAGCAGCAGAAATTGCCAAAGGACCGAAAGCAAAAAAACAGAGAATTTCTCCTAAGCCTTGATATCCTAATCTAAAAGGAGGACCTTGATAAATATATCCCAAAAAACAGCACAACAATATTAATCCAATCACCGTTAAATCTTTTTGCCACCAACTAATTCCTGAAATTCCTAAAATTCCCAACAGTAAAAATAAATTACTCAGGACGAACATCAAAGATTTATTTCCTGTCAAATTTACTAAAGAATGGTGTTTATTTTTATCGATACCTGTTTCTGAATCAAATACATCATTACTAATATTTTCCCAGGCCAAAATTAAAATTGCTGATGTAAGAAATGTTGAAAAAATCGACCAATTAATCGAATTTTTTTCCCAGAAAGCTATTGCAGTTCCCACCCATATAGGCATAATAGCTACACTATACATAGGTGGTTTGATGGCAGCTAGCCATAATTTTTTTTGAGATTGATTTATTGTTTGAAATGTCATCTTAATTTGATAATTAATCTTTGATTGTGGCAATAGTTATGCTCGTTGATTGTCATAGTTTAATCAGTTGTGACAAACTTCTCAACCCTAAGTATAGATAATGATAAACATACTTCAGAAATATTTTTCGCTCACAACAATTGTTCATCTCTTAAGACTTTAATTTCCGAGTTATGCAGAAAACTTAACAAAAAATTATGTAATTTATTTTTCCTTTACATTTGATTCAATTTGGCCTTTCTAGTTGTTCTGAATAATCCTCTATCAGAGAATGTTGAAAGAGGACTCCCGCTAAATCAAAGATTATAGCGGTGAGATGAATTACAAAAACGCAAATTAATTGAGCGGTAGCGAATCCTTTGATCTAGGTTTTTGAGATATTTAATAAGGTTTGTAATTAATAATATTGTGTGATATTATTAATAGGTTAGGAAACAAAAAAAACCGTCAACGTGATTACTTTAACTTACCAGTATAAACTCAAAACTACAAAACAACAAGAAGCAGAAATTAATCAGATTCTTGATGTTTGCAAAACTGTATACAATTATGCTTTGAGAGAGCGGAAAGACTGGCTAAGTTCAAGAAAATCACTGATTAATAGTTGTTCAATTATTTCTGAATATATTATTCCTGCTGATGCTCCCTACCCTAATTATAATTGTCAAGCTAAAAGTTTAACAGTAGCTAAGAAAACTAATCCTAGGTTAAAGTCAGTTAATGCTCAAGTATTACAACAAACTTTAAAAACTTTAGATAGAGCATTTGTTGATATGAAAAGTTTAGGAAGAGGTTTTCCTAGATTCAAGAAGAGGATGAGGAGTTTTGTCTTTCCAGCAATGTTAAAGAATTGCTTGGGTAATAACAGATTTAAACTACCTCAGTTAGGTTGGATTAAATTAAGGCAAAGCAGACCATATCCAGAAAATATGGTAGCTAAACAAGCTAGGATAGTTAAAAAAGCTAGTGGTTATTATTTGATGGTTAGTTTCCAATCATCAGAGTTAGTTCCAGATAATCCAGTAGGAAAAAAGTCTTTAGGGATAGATGCAGGAATAGAAAATTTTGTAGCAACTTCTACAGGTAAATTGTTTACATCACCTAAGTTTTTGTTAGGTCAACTACGCGAGCTTAAATTGCTGCAACGTAGACTTAAAAATAAAACTAAAGGGTCAAATAATTGGTTAAAGCTTCAGAATAAAATAGCTAGCTTACATGAAATAATAGCTAATACTAGACGTGACTGGCATTTTAAATTAGCTCATCAACTTTGTGATTTAGCAGATAATACTTTTGTTGAAGATATTAACTTTACTTCCTGGTCTAAAGGTATTGTTAGAAAGCAATCTCTAGACTCTGGAATAGGTAAGTTTATTAATGAAATATTACCTTATGTTTGTTGGAAAAGAGGTAAATATTATGCCAAGGTTGATAAGAATTATACATCTCAATAATGTCCAAATTGTGGTTATTTAAACAAGAAAAAACTTGCTGAGAGAAAACATAATTGTAGCAACTGTGGTTGTCAGGTTAATCGTGATGTAGCTGCTGCAAAAGTAATCAGAAATAGAGGATTAAGAGCGGTGGGGCACACCGTTAAATAAAAGCGCACCGCCTGCGCTGAGGTTCCCTCAGCGTCAAGACGGAGCAAGAGAGCTTGTGGAGACGGTCTGACGGGGGTACAATTCAGCTTATTTGATTTGTTACCTAGTTAAGAGTCATTAAATCAAGAATCCCCCGTTATAATCTTTGATTTAACGGTGGGAGTGTCAAAAAACCAAACTTAAAGCTCTTGGCAATAGCCTGGCGCTAACTATATGTCAAAGTCTCAAAAAGAAAACAGAAAAGAGAAATGCAAAAAAAGGAGGGAAAAAGATTTAATTTTGACCATAACTATGGGGTCTAATATAAATAAAGGTGATAATTTTAATTAAAACTAGGGGATAAATTGGGCCATATTTAGTAATTGAACAGCCCTACCAATCACTTTCTCTTAATATTCAGTGAAAATTTCCGATTCTTTTTTTCATGCCTGCAATACCCACTTCTGTTAATCTATTTCAAAGCTGCCAGGACCTGCATCAGTTTCTGTTAAATTGTCAACAGACATTAACGGAACAGGTACAGAAAAAAGTCATTAGTATTTCTGTGGAAATATTACCAGTAGATCCCCTAGCAGTATTGCAGGAAATTTGTGAACCTCATCAACTACATTTTTATCTCGAAAAACAAATTATTGGAAAAACAAATACTGAAAAAAATACCTTAGCGATCGCTGCTGCAGATGCTGCTACCCACTTGACTGTTATGGGTGGGAACCGTTTCTCACAAGCTCGATCTTTTATTCAGTCATGTCTTAATAATACAATTGTTTTAGGTGCAACACATTTACCATTTTCAGGTCCTCACTTTTTTTGTAGTTTTACTTTCTTTGAACAAGATTCCCAAATCAATCTACATATTTCTCAAAATGGTAATTATCAGGAGAAACCATCTATAAACTCTCACTTTCCTTCTGCAACTATATTTTTGCCACAGTGGCAAATAACTCAGAAAAATAATCGCTGTATACTTGTGATTAATACAGTTATTACTACATCTATAAATATTAAAAATATTTCCCAGATAATTTGGCAGAAATACCAGCAAATTACTCAAATAAATAATACTTCTTTATCAAGTTTAATCAAGCCTCGCGGAAATCTTCGGAAAATTAATCCCAATCATTTACAGGACTTTAAAAAATCAGTAGCTTCCGCTCTAGATTTGATTAACTCAAATTCCTTAAAAAAAATAGTTTTAGCACACGCCATAGACATATATTCTCAAACCCCTGTTAACTTAATTCAGTCTTTAAATAACTTACGATTCATTTATCCAGACTGCTATGTATTTTCTACCAGTAATGGCAAAGGTCAAAACTTCATAGGCGCAAGTCCGGAAAGATTAATTAGTATTAATAATAATCAATTAATTACAGATGCTTTAGCAGGTTCAGCGCCCAGAGGTAAAACTTCCACCCAAGATGTCAAATTAGCCAAGAGTTTATTATGCAGTGAAAAAGATTTACGAGAACATCAATTTGTCATAGATTTTATTATTAAACATCTCCAAGATTTAGGATTAAATCCTCATTACCCACCTCAACCCCATTTATTACAATTGTCAAATATTCAGCATTTATGGACACCAATTACAGCAGAAATTTCCCAAAATATTCATCTATTAGAAATCCTAGCAGAGTTACATCCCACGCCAGCAGTAGCAGGAGTTCCTAGAGATACTGCTCAACAACAAATACATAATTTTGAAACTTTCGAGCGTTCACTTTATGCAGCACCTATAGGTTGGATAGACTATCAAGGAAATGGAGAATTTGTTGTAGGTATTAGGTCAGCATTAATAGACGGAGACCGTACCAGACTTTTTGCAGGTGCAGGCATAGTTACTGGTTCAAAACCAGAGAAAGAATTAGCAGAAGTTCAACTAAAGCTTTTAATAAAGTCTGAAGTTTTAGTTGAACA
>NZ_JAAHGK010000080.1:0-10900 GCF_010672505.1 Okeania sp. SIO2B9
ATGAAATACTTCGTAGGATTCGGTGTTGTTAAAACCAAAAAGAGTTCTTTGAGGCTCAATAGGGGTGTTTAAGGAGTAATATTCCTTTTCTTTCTCAGACCAAATCATTACAAAAGACATGTATTCAGGTGTTCCCCCACCAGACGTTTGAAGTCCTTGGTTGACCTGATTATATGCGAAATATAAGTTGCCAATCTGAATAGATAAAAATTCACCTTGAAGAGGGCCGGGACTAAGTTGAATCATTTCCATCTTTTGATAATCAATAAACTCTTTGAAGCCATCTAGATGGGTAAAGGATCTGTAGACAATCCGAAGATTGTCTGTCCCAGGAGCATCTTTAGGTTGGGAAGTTTTACTTTTGTTTTCATTCATAAACAAAGTCATGTATATAGCATTTAATAAAAAAATAATCAACTATTTATAAGTAAAAACAATAAATTTTAAAAACTTATTTTTAAATTTATATGGCTGAGAAAGTTGGAATTTTTGAGTCTTCCAACAGAGAGTTTACCACTAAGCTTGGGTTTAAAGTATTTCCGCTACCCGATCATACAAATGGCCATTAAGACTACTTTGATCGTGATTTGGAATGTAGCTTGAATTTTTATGAGGTTTTACCCATGTTTTTTAACGGTTTTTTGAACCGGATTTTCAAAGGAGTAGTGGCGATCGCGATCGCCACCTGCCTCCTTTTGACCACCATTGCCCCACCCGCAATGGCCCAACAGATTCTTCCCCACCCCGATCCAGCTTTCACTGGCAAAATCGGTCTAACTTATGAAGACTCTGAAGAGGTCGAACTCCAATTGAAAGAGCCTTCAACCTTTGGCATTGAAAATGCGCCCAATATCCTGTTGGTGCTGCTAGATGACGTGGGCTATGGCCAGATGGGAACCTTTGGTGGCAAGATTAAGACTCCAACACTGGATCGACTGGCTGAAAATGGTTTAACGTACACTCAATTCCATACCACAGGCCTCTGTTCTCCCACCCGTGCAGCTCTCCTCACCGGACGTAACCACCACTCTGTTGGGACTGGTGTGACTACCGGAGTTGCAACGAGCTTCCCTGGATATTCAAGTGTGATTCCCCAGAACACAGCCACCTTTGCGGATGTATTGCAAGCCTACGGTTACGCAACTGCGTGGATTGGTAAAAACCACAACGTCCCAGATTGGGAAACCAGCGCTGTGGGACCCTTTGATCGTTGGGCCCAAGGGCTAGGGTTTGACTATTTCTATGGCTTTGTCGGGGGCGACGTCGATCAATACACTCCCCCGCTCGTGGAGAATACTACTCGCTTGATTCCGCCAGAAAAAAATGCCGATGGTTCAGACTACTACCTGAATACGGATTTGGCCGACCACGCCATCAACTATATCCAGACCACAAAAGCGCTGGCAGAAGATAAGCCCTTTTTTGTTTACTTTGCTCCCGGTGCGACTCATGCGCCCCACCAAGTTCCCAAAAAGTGGATCAAAGACTATAAAGGGAAATTCGATATGGGCTGGGATAAGTACCGTAAGAAAACCATTGAGCGGCAAAAAGAATTAGGTGTGATTCCCGATGATACCCAATTAACCCCTCGTCCAAAGTCTCTACGGAAGTGGGATTCTCTGAAGCCAAACAAGCAGCGGTTATATGCCCGCATGATGGAGGTGTTTGCTGGTTTTACCGAGGAGACAGACCACGAGGTTGGTCGGGTGATTGATGCCATTGAGGACCTGGGTGAGTTAGATAACACCTTGATTATCTACATTGCTGGAGACAACGGTTCCAGTGCAGAGGGTGGCCTGCAAGGGGTGACCAATGAATTGACCTTTTTCAATGGTCTTGAAGAAGACTTTCAGGACAAGCTCGACGCGATCGACGAATTGGGCAGCGAGATGCACTATAACCACTTCCCTGCGGCTTGGGCTTGGGCAATGGATACCCCGTTCCAATGGACTAAGCAGATTGCGTCTCACTTTGGGGGAACTCGCAATGGCATGGTGATTTCCTGGCCCGATCGCATTACCGATGTGGATAAGAAGCGCTATCAGTTCAGTCATGTCATCGACATTGCTCCCACCATTCTGGAGGCTATTGGTATTGAAGAACCCACCCTATTCAATGGGGTCATGCAAAAGCCGATCGAGGGAACCAGTTTAGCCTATACCTTTGATGCAAAGTATAGGCTTGATCAAACTGATGATCCAACTGCAGATCAAACTGATGATCCAACTGCAGATCCAACTGATGACAATAAAAAATATAATGCAAGTAAGATCAATGCCCCCAGCAAGCATACCACCCAGTACTTTGAGATGCTCACGAACCAAGGGATCTACGACAAAGGCTGGATGGCCAGTGCCAAGCGCGGAGACCCCTGGCTTTCAGAAAACCCCGAGATGGATCTGTTGGACATGCCCTGGGAACTCTACAACATTGAAAAGGACTTTTCTCAAGCGGTGGATTTGGCTGACCAAAAGCCGAAGAAACTCGAAGAGATGATCAAGTTGTTTTATGCGGAGGCCAGCAAGTATAACGTTTTGCCGTTGGACGATCGCAAAGGTGACCGGGTTGATGTGGCCAATCGTCCCAGTTTGACCAAAGGACGTGACGTCTTTACCTACCCCGATCATTTTCGCGTTCCCGAAGGTTCAGCCCCCGATCTCAAAAGGAAGAGCCATAAAATTACGGCCAATGTAATTTGGCCTGAAGATGGCGAAGGAATGCTGTTGACTTTGGGAGGCCGTTTTAGTGGATACGGTTTGTTTGTCCAAAATGGTAAACTGGTGTATCACTACAACTGGGCGGGAATCGAACGCTACAACATTTCAGCGCCTTTGCCTGCCGATTTGCCCACCGATACACCGATTACTTTGGAGGCTGTTTATAAAACCGTATCACAGGAAAAGATTAATCAAAAGATTGATGAAAAGATTAAAAAGGAGGATGTCAATAACGATGTCAAAGAAGTAATAGGTAAATTACTAGGTGCCGAAGTGAACCTCTACGCTAACGGTGAACCTCTGAAGATTAAGGGAAACAATTTGGTTTGTAAGAGCATTCCCAACCGCTTCACCTTAGATGAGACCCTTGATGTGGGCTTTGATACGGGTACGCCTATCCGAGAAAGCTATAAAGATCAAATGCCTTTTGACTTCACCGGAACGTTGAACTCGGTGACGATCGAATTAATTAAGGATGTTGCAGACCCAAATGTCTTAGAGCCATGCAGAGAGGAATATGAGGAGTTCCGTCTTAATCGCATTCCGTTCTACGATTAAGCCATGCAAAATATCAAGATTGCAGGCACAATTCGAGGGTTGATTTAAAGTCGGAATAGGAGTAAATACCTGAGTCCATAACTTTTAACAGGGTGGGCATTGCCTACCCTGATTCATATCATAGCCCGAACTATAGCGCTACTTGAAAAGGTAACAGGGAACAGGGAACAGGAGACTGTAAAAAGGTTTTAGGATTTAAAAATGTCCTAACCTATTTGCGTAGTGCTATAAAAAGAGGCGATCGCGATTTGCCAATACCGCAGGGCGATCATCTCTTTATCCTTGCGACTAACTGACAATTTCTAGGCTCTTTTAAGGTGACAATGATTTTCTATTGCTAGAATTTCAATGCAAAAAAAATTAGGATTTGATATTGACATTGACACTTCAGGGAAATATAGTGGCTTTGTCAGAGCTAAAGCTTTAACAGCGAACCAATTTATCGTCACCTACGGGAAATGATTTGGTAACGAAACCCAAAACTTTCCCTTTCATTACTGTTGTTTATGAGATTTAATCAATGTTTTTGCAACGAATGTTGAGAGCGATCACGATATTTGTGATCGCTATCTCCCTCCTATTGGGAAGTATTACTCCCCCTGTCTTGGCAGAAGAAACTGTTGATTGTACGGTTGAGGGAGCTTGCCTGCCATTCCCGCCAGTGCCATCAGCCAGCGTCGCCGGACCGACTTTGGACGAGTCCACCATGGAGCGGCGCGAGGAACCGAACCGTATACCCATCGAAGATTCGCCCAACATCCTGATTATCCTGCTGGATGATGTGGGCTTCGGGCAGGCTGACACCTTTGGTGGCGAGATCCACACGCCGACTCTAAGCCGTCTGTGGGATGAAGGGATTGCCTATAACACCTTTCACACTACCTCCATCTGCTCGCCCACCCGCGCCGCTCTCTTAACAGGGCGCAATCACCACCGGGTCCAATCAGGTACGATCGCAGAATATGCGGTGGACTGGGATGGTTACCTGGGGGTTATTCCCAAGACCTCCGCCACGATCGCGGAAGTTTTGAGCGAATACGGCTACAAAACCTCTGCCTTTGGCAAATGGCACAATACCCCAACCAATGATACCACAGCAATGGGTCCATTCGATCGCTGGCCTACTGGGCATGGTTTCGACTATTTCTACGGCTTCATTGCCGGTGAAACATCTCAGTATGAGCCGCGCCTCTATGAGAACCTCAACCCCATAGAGCCGCCCCACGACGAGTGTGACAACCTGATAGAGCAGTTCCAGGACGAGTGTTACCACCTGAGTGAGGACATGGCGGATAAAGCGATCGCCTGGATGCGTCACCACCGTTCCTATTCTCCCGACAAACCCTTCTTGATGTACTGGGCACCAGGGGCAGCCCACGGTCCTCACCACGTCTTCAAGAAATGGGCAGATAAGTATAAGGGTAAATTCGATGACGGCTGGGACGAGTACCAAAAGCGAGTCTTTGAAAACCAGCGGGACGTCCTGCACTGGATTCCAAAAGATGCCGAGCTAACTCCTCGACCTGAAACCATAGCAGCATGGGATGAGATTCCCGAGTCGGAACGTGACTTCCAACGGCGGTTGATGGAGGTCTATGCAGGCTTTCTCGAACATGTGGATACCCAAGCTGGTAAGGTGATCTCGGAACTCGACGATCTGGGCATTCGCGACAATACCATCGTCTTTTATATTGTTGGTGACAACGGAGCCAGTGCCGAAGGTCAGGAGGGCACTATCAGCGAATTTCTTGCCCAGAACCTAATTACCAAGACGGTCGAGGAGCAACTTGATGCTCTTGAGGAACTAGGCGGACTTGATGCCCTGGGAACCAAACAAACCGAAAATATGTACCACGCGGGTTGGGCCTGGGCAGGGGATGCCCCCTTCCGTTATACCAAGCTAGTTGCTTCCCACTTCGGTGGCACCCGCAACCCCATGGTAATCTCCTGGCCTAAGGAGTTCAACAAGCCCGATGGCATCACCAGGAATAAAACCATCCGGTCTCAGTTCCACCATGTTAACGATATCGCTCCAACTATCTACGATATCCTGGGCATTACCCCCCCTGAAGAGGTTTACGGCTTCAAGCAAACTCCCCTCGATGGGATTAGCATGAAGTACACCTTCGACGATGCCAACGCACCGGGTCAAAAGAAGGTTCAGTATTTTGAGAACTTCGGCAGCCGAGGCATCTATGAGGATGGCTGGTATGCCTGCACCTTCGGTCCTCAGGAACCCTGGAATACAGCTGAATCAGCAGCCAAATTAAAAGAGTGGGATTCCACTCAGGACGATTGGGAACTGTATCACATTACCGAGGACTTCACTCAAATGCACGATCTGGCAGCTCAGTACCCAGAGAAATTGAAGGAAATGAAAAAACGGTTCTTGGAAGAGGCAGAAAATAACTTGGCATTCCCCATTGGGGGCAGCCTGTGGATCAACATTCATACCGAAGACCGGATCGCGAGTCCCTACACTAGCTGGGTCTTTGATGAAGGCACAACTCGTATGCCTGAATTCACTGCACCGGGTCTAGGTCGTCAAAGCAACCTGGTTACGATCGATGTCGATCTGAAAAAAAATACTTCCGGCGTTCTCTATGCCTTGGGAGGTTCCGGTGGCGGTGTGAGCTTGTTTATGGACGACGGAATTCTCAAGTACGAGTACAATATGCTGCTCCTAGATCGTTATAAGGCTGCATCAGATGCACCGCTCTCTGATGGTCATCACACCATTGAAGTAGAAACAACCATTGAGAGTTTAGAGGAAGCAGGTGAAGTGGTTACAGGTGAAGTGGTTATACGAGTGGATGGTGATGAAGTCGGCCGAACCACTATCGAACAAGTCGTCATCGGAGCCTTCAGTGCCAGTGAAACCTTTGATGTGGGCACGGATCTGGGGGCACCAGTTTCCCTAGACTATGCCGAACGCGCTCCCTTTGAGTTCGACGGGACGATTAACACTGTGAAAGTTGAGCTTGGAGATTCAATTGAACCCTACCAAGCTTCGGAAGATATGAGTAATGAAGACTTCTGGGACATAATCATTCAGCAGCTTGAGAAACATTATTCAACTAAGTAGCGATCGCTATTCACAGGACTTACCCATGAGGTAGGAAAAACGTAGGTTATCCAACAGCCGGATCGAATGCCTAAGTAGCTAATGAATTTAGTTTCGATGGGGCGGGTTGAGTGACCCAATTGGGTGAGCATTGCTCACCCTAATTACTCGGAAGAATAAACCTTACAAACTAGGACTAACAAAAATATGTCAATTTATAGCAATATTAAACTTTTACCGGTCAGATTAACTTACTAACCTAAGTTCGACTGAACTTCCTGGCTGTAGTCAGTCGGGAGTTTTTCCCTCTCATATTAAATAAATGAAGTTTCTTTGTTCATATCAAATCTCCATAATTACTATACTCAAGTCATTGCGACTTACACTCTGTGGAAGAAAGCAATATCCGCACACCCCTGAGATTGCTTCCTATCGTCGCAATGACGACTGTTCTCTATATAAAAGCTATTCTCCACATCAGAAAAAAGATTCTACGACTCAAATTATGAATAATTCTCAAAATTATATTCAAAAACTCTTAATTGTTCTCAGTGTTTTTATTCTTGCCGTTACTATTTTTAGTCCGAGTGCATTTGCCGTACCCTCTTCTACTTGTCCCCAAAATATGGAATTCATTCCCGGAGGAGAGTTCAAAATGGGTTCAGATAAACCAGAATTTATCGAAGAACTACCTGTAGAAAATGTGACTGTCAGTTCATTTTGCATTGACTCCCACGAAATTACTAACGCCGAATTTACCAAGTTTGTTGAAGATACAGGTTACGTTACCGTCGCCGAACGTCCTCTATCAAAATCACAATTTCCTGATTTACCAGATGAGGAGCGATCGCCTGGTTCTATTGTTTTTGAACCTCCCGCAGAAGGCATTCAACAAGTCGCTTATCTGAGTTGGTGGCATTGGGTTGTGGGAGCAAACTGGCAACATCCCTACGGGCCCGATAGTAATATTAGCGGGAAAGCAAACCATCCCGTTGTTCATATTGCCTACGAAGATGCCTTAGCTTACGCCAAGTGGGCAGGAAAACAACTTCCCACGGAAGCTCAATGGGAATATGCTGCCAGAGGTGGTTTAAAAGAATCTACTTATAGCTGGGGTCAAGAATATTCTGCTAAAAAAGCCAACACCTGGCAAGGATTTTTTCCCTTTCTAAATACCAAAGCGGATGGCTATTTGGGAACTGCTCCCGTTGGTTCCTTCACGGCGAATGGTTACGGTTTATATGACATGACAGGTAACGTTTGGGAATGGACTGCCGATTGGTATCGGGTTGAACGCAAGAACATGGCTCATAGCGTTAATCCAGAGGGCCCCAGACAAGCCGAAAGTTTTGACCCCAAAAAACCTGCCGAGGGTGCCGTACACGTGATTAAAGGTGGTTCACACCTCTGTGCGCCCAACTATTGCAGTCGATACCGTCCGGCGGCACGAGAGTCTCAGTCACCCGATACAGGAACCACTCACATTGGTTTTCGGCTTGTGAAAAATTTGGGCTAACTAAATAATGAATAATTAATAATGAATAATTAAACTCGGATAGTCCAGCTAATAGGGTGCGTTATATCAAATCCGGATAATTAATATACCCAAGTCATTGCGAGTGGAACGGAGTGGAAGGAAGCAATCTCCGCGCATCCTTGAGATTGCTTCCTATCGTCGCAATGACGACTGTTCAACCGGATTTTTGGCAAAAGTACAAAACTAAAATTATTCTTTAGGAAAATTTTAGCCAAACAATTCACGATACATTAATGTAATCAATCTGCATTAGGATTGCTCCAACATAGATTTTCGATTTGAATCTTTCAGATGGTTTGGTAGTTTCCTGACCCATTGACTGAGTTTAGGTCCTGCAATAGGGCGATTGCCTCCGGCACCAGCGGAGCTGAACGCTTCCTAACCAGAGGCCATCGCAAAAAAACTAAACCTATGGACATTTCGTCCAGAGTTAATGTTGTTATTTAGAGGTTTTTCTTAATGATTTTCAATCGTATTTGGCAGCATCTGTGGAAGAAGGTAGTGGCGATCGCAATAACCACTACTTTCTTTTTTAGTGTTGCTGTCCCCCCGGCGACAGCATGGAACCTATTCGACTTCTTCAAAGGGCTTGACTGGTTTAGCAAATCCGAACTAGCTCCCACCAGCACTGCTGCTGAGTCTGAGGCTACAACCTTCACCCTGCAACTTCTCCATGCTTCCGATTTTGAAGCTGGCCTGGAAGCTCTGCAAGACGCCCCTCGTTTTTCAGCCGTCCTCAATGCTCTCAAAGAGGACTACCCCAATACGCTTTTCCTTTCCTCTGGAGATAACTACATCCCCAGTCCGTTCCTGTTTGCAAGCGGCGACCCGACCATGAGTGACACCCCTGTAGGTAAAGCTGGTATTGGTCACGCTGATATCGAAATCCTCAACCAATTGGGCGTTCAAGCCTCCACTTTTGGCAATCACGATTTCGATTTGGGCACCAAGGAAGTGAGCGATATCATTCAACCTTCCGGCGAATACCGTGGGGCGTTGTTTCCTTATCTGAGCGCGAACTTAAATTTTGGTACAGACCCCGACTTGGCAGACCGGGTGACGGAAAACGGACAAGAAATTAGCACGCTGGCAGCAGGAGAATTAGCTGGAACGGCGATCGCTACTGTTGGTGGTGAAAAGTTCGGCATCGTCGGTGCAACTACACCATTGTTACCTGTAATCTCTTCCTCCGGCAACGTAACTGTACTCCCTGAAAATGATACGGACTACGACGCCCTGGCTGCTGATATTCAGGCTGCTGTAGACGAGCTGACAGCAACGGGCATCAACAAAGTAATTCTTTTGTCCCATATGCAACAGTTGAATATCGAGCGCGACGAACTTGCACCCCGCCTCCGAGATGTGGATATCCTCGTTGCGGGCGGTTCTCATACGTTGCTCTCTGATGAAACAGACCGCCTCCGCACTGGAGATACCAGCGCTGGTCCTTATCCTATTCTCAAAACTGATGCGGACGGAAACCCAATCGCTGTAGTCAACACGAAAGCAAACTATACTTATGTGGGTCGCCTGGTGGTAGACTTCGATGCCGAAGGTATCCTCATACCCAGTAGCATCGATCCTAGCATCAGTGGAGCTTATGCCACTGACGAAGAGGGGGTTTCCGCCACTGGTGGCACGCCAGTTCCGGAAATAGTGGAAATCGTTGATGCCCTCAATGGAGTCATTGCTACCCAGGATGGCAACATTTTTGGCAACACGACGGTTTTCCTACGAGGCGATCGCTCCTATGTCCGCACTCAAGAAACCAATCTAGGCAATCTGACTTCCGATGCCGATCTGGCATACGCCAAAACGGTAAATCCCAAGACGCGTATAGCTTTGAAGCATGGGGGTAGCATCCGTTCCAACATCGGCATCATCAATGCAGCGAGTGGCAGCACCGACCCCAATGACTTTGAACTGTTGCCCCCAGAAGCAAATCCGGAGGCAGGCAAAGCAGAGGGAGAGGTTTCGGAACTCGACATCAATAATTCTCTCCGCTTCAACGACGGACTCACCCTGATTACTCTCACGGCAGAACAACTCTTACAGACACTCGAACATGGGGTTGCAGAGACAGCTCCCGGTGCAACCCCCGGTCAGTTTCCTCAAGTCGGTGGTCTGAAATTTAGCTTCGATCCAGAACGTCATGCTGGCGATCGCGTTATCTCTTTAGTAGTCTCTGGTGATGGCGAATCTGATGTTGTTGCTGAAAATGGCGAACTGGTTGGCGACCCCAGTCGCACCTTCCGGGCGATTACTCTTGGCTATCTCGCTGACGGTGGCGACAGCTATCCTTTCCCCAGTTTTTTGAATGCCGATCCAGTTTTGTTCGACCGTGTCGATCTCTTGGGCGAGCCAGATAGCGATGGCGATGGAGATTTTGAACCGGAAGAAGACCTCAACAAAAACGGGGTGAGAGATGAAGCAATAGCAGAACCTTTCGATGGCGTTGCTGACTTCTCTCCTTTCGGCACTGAGCAGGACTCACTGGCGGAATACTTCCATCAAGTTTTTCCTACGGCAGACAGCGCCTTTAGCCAAGCGGACGCCCCCCCTGCCTCTGACGAGCGGATTCAGAACCTAGCGTTTCGGGAAGATACAGTGATTTCTCAATAGACATAGGCGTGAAAAAGATATAGCAGAAGAAGGAAGGAAGAAGGAAGAAGCAAGAAGGAAAAATCTTGCGTTATCTGAGTTTTAACCTTTTAATATGTCCTAATCTTTGCTTCGACTGCTATATAGACTTTTTGCATATTGTTTCGGTAATGACCCTGGCAACGTTTAATCAATAGCTAACTAAGGAACTTGTGCCTAAAGAACATACCAGTTATTTAGCATACTGCAAGTGAGAATCGGATACACTTGCCTCAAAGATCTACTGCACTACTTTAGAAGTAGTAGCTGAAGTCCAAGCTAATTCTACCTTGTTATCAAGTGTAACTGATTAATTAATCTTGTTAAGGAGAGCGATCAAGCACAATTCTGAATCATTTAGTTTTAAGGCGATCGCCGTCCTCT
>NZ_JAAHGK010000800.1:0-3652 GCF_010672505.1 Okeania sp. SIO2B9
GTTAGAAGAAATTCTGTTTGAGCGTTGTCAAGTTCTTTTAACACAGCAATTTGCAATCAAGGCTATAACCCAGTACCATTGGTGGCCGAAAATTCAGGTTTAATTACTCCGATGCTACCGGATTTGATATAACTTACCATCTGGAGAAAAAGCCAAACTACCGATTAAACTTTCATGTCCTTTGAGAATGCGTAATTGTTCCCCAGAAGTAGTATTCCATAAGCGGATGTTTTTATCCCAACTTCCTGATGCTAAGGTTTTGCTGTCGGGAGAGAAAGCAATACTTTCCACTCTATTCATAAACCCTTGAATTAGGTGTACTAATTCTCCAGTGGTAACATTCCACAAGCGCACGGTTTCATCTCCACTACCTGAGATTAATAAACTGCCATCGGGGGAGAAAGCGACACTGTTAACAAAACTTGTATGGCCAGTAATTAGTTGTAACTGTTTTCCTGTAGTCACATCCCATAAACGCAAATTGTTTTCATCTCCTGCGGATACTAATAATTTGCTATCTGGAGAGAAAGCTGCATCATATATTTTACAACTATGACCTTGTAAAACTCGCAGTAGTTGACCAGAAGTAACATCCCATAAGCGTATAGTTTCATCCCAACTGCCCGATGCTAATATTTTGCCATCTGGGGAGAAAGCAACCATTGTCACCCGACCTTGATGCCCTGACAACAGTCGTATTTGTTTGCCAGTGGCAACATTCCATAAGCGTATAGTTTCATCCCAACTGCCCGATGCTAATATTTTGCCATCTGGGGAAAAAGCAACTGTTTCGACTCGTTTAATATTTTCTTGGAGAACTTGTATTTGTTTGCCAGAAGCAACATCCCATAAGCGTATAGTTTCATCCCAACTGCCCGATGCTAATATTTTGCCATCTGGAGAGAAGGCAACGTTATTAACTGGGGAAATATGTCCTTTTAATTCTGCTAATAATTGACCTGTGCGTAAATTCCATAAATAGATATTTGGATCTGCTCCTATAGCTAGCAAGTTATGATGAGAATTAATCGCACCACACCTAGCAGGACAGTCGATTTCCCATAATATATTGTCACTCAAACCTATGTGAAATAAGGTAGCACCACCAGCACTACAGACAAGAATTAAATTATTTTTTAAAGGAATTATATCTGTGATAAATCCACGTCCTAAACGTTTTTTCATCCCTTGATTAACTAATTCTGGTAAAGCAACGGAGCGAGGATATTGTAATAATTCTTCTTTTTGTTTTTCTGTGGCTTTTTCCCAGAGTAAATTGTGTGCTGTCCATTGCACTATTCCTGTTTCTGTTTGAATAATTTGGGCAACAAGTTTGATGCCTTCTTTACCAAATTTAAGTGCTTCTCTAACAGCAGCTATTCTTTGTTCTTGGGAGTTATTATTGGTAAGTTTAGTTTTGAGATGCTGCAATTTTTTCAGAGTTTCTGTATCTTGTGGGTTAAAAGATTTATTTTGTAGGTTATTATTCATTGTTTATAGCTGATTTACTTAATACCATTGTATTTAATTTTATTGAAGAAGGAAGAAGTAAGAAGGAACAAGGAACAAGGAACAAGGAAAGAGAATCACAAAGATTTAGTAGTTATGACGATTGGAGAATTCTTTGACAGCAGATTCCAGCAAGCGTGAGGTACACCCCGATGCGGGCAAGATGCCCGCACTATAAACATTTAATTATCGGTACTTTGATATTTTTTATAGCGAAAATGCCTTCAAAGCTAGTAGGGGCAAGGGAAATACGTTGCTCTGGCTAAAAATGGCTCTTTGCGTAGCATTCCGCAGGAAAACCTAGATATATCAGGAAAAAGGTTGGTTAAATGTAAAACCTAGACTATATAAGGATTTGATGCTGTTCTTAACATATTTTTTCCCAAAGTACCGCTAATGCGTATGTCGCAATAATACAATGCAATACAAGTGTATTTCAGAGATTGGTGGAGAAACCTAGAGCGATCGCTGAATTCAGATATAAAAATCTTGATGGAAATATAGATGGGAGAATGGGGAGTTGGGTGTATTTAAGTATTTTCAATTATTGCCTAATTCCCATGTACGACTGTGTGCCTCTCAAATTTTGACTTTTGACAGCGGGTATTGGAAGATTGACAAAATTGGGGCAAAAGTAAAGTAGATAATAACTACACAAGTCAATTCAGAGGTGGAATCAAAATGCAATTATCACAACGTTTAGCCCCCCTAAGCTTTAATGTATTTGCCGATATGGACCGGGCAAAAGCATTAGCAAAAGCAGCAGGGCAAGATTTAATAGATTTGTCTCTGGGGTCTTCTGACTTACCAGCGCCTCCCAAAGCTCTAGAAGCGATCGCTCAATCTTTGTCAGATTCTACTACTTACGGCTATTCGTTATTTTCTAACACTCAAGCTTTTCGGCAAGCAGCAGCTCAGTGGTATACTGACAAATTTGACATTCCAGTAGACCCAGAAACTGAAGTCTTACCTCTAATTGGTTCTCAGGAAGGTACGGCTCATTTACCTTTGGCTATACTTAATCCTGGTGATTTTGCTTTACTGCAAGACCCTAGTTATCCTTCTCATAGTGGTGGGGTGTTTTTGGCGGGGGGTCAAGTTTACCCTATGCCTTTATTGGCAGAAAATGGGTTTTTGCCAGTTTTGGCAGACATACCTCCAGCTGTCTTATCTCAGGCAAAAATGATGGTTTTGAGTTACCCTCATAATCCGACAACAGCGATCGCTCCTTTATCTTTTCTCCAAGAAACTGTTGCTTTTTGCCAAAAACATAATTTAGTCTTAGTTCACGATGCTCCATATTTAGACTTTGTTTTTGATACCTTTTCTCAAGCACCCAAAAAACAATCTATCGCTCCTTCTATTTTTCAAGCTGACCCAGAAAAAACTGTTTCTATAGAATTTTTTACTATGTCTAAATCTTATAGTATGGGCGGTTTCCGAGTTGGTTATGCCATTGGTAATACTGAATTGATTCAAGCTTTGCGACAGGTTAAAGCTTGTATTGATTTTAATCAGTATCAAGGCATTCTCAATGGAGCGATCGCTGCTTTGACTGGTCTTCAAGAGGTAGTTCGAGAAACTGTGGATATTTTTCGCCAACGTCGGGATGTGTTTGTTGGGGCATTAGATCGAATTGGTTGGCCTGTGCCTACTCCATCGGCCACTATGTATGTTTGGGCAAAGTTGCCGGAAGCATGGGCCAATAATTCTGTAGGTTTCTGTGTGGACTTAGTGAAAAATACTGGGGTTGCAGTAGCCCCAGGAGCTGGTTTTGGTAAAGCTGGAGAAGGGTATGTGAGGTTTGCTTTGGTTCATAAGTCGGAGGTTTTGTCAAGGGCTGTGGAGAAAATTTCAGTGTTTTTGCAGAAATGCTGAAGGTTCTCACGAAGGTCTCTACAATTTCGAGATTACATCAGCAGGTGGTATCTTATCTGAATCTGTACCTGAGCCTTCTAGTTTATTAGGTCTAATGACTATCGGTGGTTTAGTTGCTGCTACTAAGCACAAGTCTCAAAAGTAAATCATTCCAATAGCTTCTTTGCTTGTGAGTGAATAGTTTGACAGTATTAATATCATGTCCGGTTAAACAGTGATAAATAAATAACTAGGGAGTCCTCAGGAGTCAACCCACCCCTCGCCC
>NZ_JAAHGK010000801.1:0-3652 GCF_010672505.1 Okeania sp. SIO2B9
TACTTTACCAGTTTATCGATGATTGATATAGTCAATCAAAACTATAACGTTTTATATATTTAGTGTTTAGACCTCATATATTAGTTATCTCCGGAAAAGAGGGAGTAGGAAGTAGGGAGTAGGGGGAAATAATTGATAATTTATATGCAATAATTGATTTTATTTTTGATGATCACCAGATGTCTATTGTATAAGTCCTGCGATCGCTAGATATATTTCCTTAAGTTCAGAACTTATGCACTACCTAATTTTTTGATGTTGGTAACTGATATTAGTAGCACTAAGTTTAGACTTGTTTTCAGTTCACTTAAATGATATGGTTAAAGGTTTAAGCAATATTTTATATAAAATCCGCTCGGGTTCGGTATAAAAAAATGTTCCATCCTCAGCGCCATTGCCAAATCTTTCTAAATTCTCTTCCTTCCGTGCCTCCTGACTCCTGACTCCTAAAAAATCCCCTAGATATTTGTAGCAAACGTTTATCAAATTCGTATTATGTCCAAAATGAATAGTTTTTCAGACTATTCTATGAGAATTTAATAGCAGTTGTTTTAGGTAAATTATCTATGCCTGCTAATGTTGGACAAAATCAAAATCAACCCTATATCCTTTCTGATGAAACTACTCAGTCTATGGTAGTTGTTGTTCCCGAACGAGGTGGCATCATTACTGACTGGCGTACTCAAGACCAAAAAATATTTTATCTTGATAAGGAACGTTTTGCTGACCCCACTCTTTCGGTACGCGGTGGTATTCCTTTACTGTTCCCTATTTGTGGCAACGTGGTTGACGATACCTATACGTTAGATGGAGAAAGCTACAAAATCAAGCAACATGGTTTTGCTCGTACCCTCCCTTGGGAAGTTACACAACAGTCTACCGAGAATGGCGCAAGTATTACTGTGACTCTCCGCAGCAGTGATGAAACTCGGGCAGTATATCCATTTAATTTTGAGTTGAATTATACATATATATTGCGGGGTAATACTCTAGAGATGCGATATTCTCACACGAATTTGTCTCAGAAACCTATGCCATTTGCTACAGGAATTCATCCTTATTTTGCTGTAACTGATAAGAGTCAATTAGAGTTTGATTTACCTTCAAATGAGTATAAACTTAAGGGCGAACAAACTGTTAATACTTTTTCTGGAGAGTTTGATTTTAATGCCGAAGAAATTGATTGGGCGTTTGTTAATTTGTCAAAACAATCAGCAGTAGTTACTGATAAAAGTCGTAATTTGAAGTTAACTATTAACTACGATAGTAATTACTCTACTCTAGTTTTTTGGACTGTCAAAGGTAAAGATTTTTATTGTTTAGAACCTTGGACTGCACCTCGTAATGCTATGAATACTGGGGAAAGTTTATTAATTGCTGAACCTGGTAAAACTGTGGAAACAGTTATTAGTATGACTGCGGAAATTGGCTAATTTTAAAAAAGCTGTCAGCATTTCAGCACTCAGCTTTCAGCTTTCAGCAGTAAACTTTTAGAAGGAGATTTAAACTCAAGTATGGGCGAATGCCATTCGCCCCTACAAGCTGATAACATTTGCGTAGCATTCCGTAGGAAAGTTCCTCATATAATATTTATAAAAATTCTAAATAAGTATAAAATTATGAGTACTTTGACATTAAATTTAGATACTGTTAATCTCACAGACGAACAATTCTATCAGTTATGTCAAAATAACTGCGATTTTAACTTTGAAATAACGGCTAAAGGAGTATTAATTATTATGCCACCAGTTGGTGGGGATAGTGGTAATCGAGAAGCTGAATTAATTATTGATTTGGGCATCTGGAATCGGCAAACAAAACTTGGTTTTACTTTCAGTTCATCTACTGTTTTTAAGTTGCCAAATGGTGCTAACCGTTCCCCAGATGTTGCTTGGATAAAACGGGAACGTTGGGAAGCATTAACACCTGAACAACGGCGCAAGTTTCCTCCCATTGCACCGGATTTTGTAATTGAATTAAGGTCAGGAACAGATGATTTGGAAATGTTGCGCGACAAAATGCAAGAATATATGGATGCTGGAGTAAATTTAGGATGGTTAATTAATCCTCAGCAGCAACAAGTAGAAATTTATCGTTTGGCAAAGGATGTGGAAGTAAGAAATCTTCCAACTGAATTATCGGGTGAAAATTTATTGCCTGGTTTTAGGTTGAATTTATAGTAGAAGGAGGAGCGAAGAAGGGGGAAGTTGAGTTTTAGAGGTACTGATAACTGATAACTGATAACTGAAATGACTATTGTTGATAATCAGATATAACTTTTTCCAAATACCAAATCTTATCCCTTCCAGGATATTTTTCTCGAACTTTTGCGATTAATCTTTCTGCCATTTCCCAATGCCCACCAACCATTTTTAAAAGTTTTTGTTGTAGTTGTTTATATTGATTATCTTCGTTAAGGTTCTGATTTTGACTAGGAACAGTTCCGTGAATTTTCTTCAAGTCATCTAAGGTTTTTTTATAGTTATTCCAATCTTCAGCATCCCCGAATAATTTAGCAGCATTCTGATAATCATCTATGGCTTTTTTCATTTCTTCTAAACGGAAATAAACAATGCCTCGATGATAAAAAGCTTTGGCTTCATTAGGGTTAATTTTTAATGCTTGTTCATAATCTTTTATTGCCTCTTGATATGCTCCCATATCCCGATAAGTATTTCCCCGACTTACATAAATAAGCGAATTATTCGGTTCAATTTTTAAAGCTGCATCAAGGTCAGCGATCGCTCCTTTAAAATCTCCCATTTTACTGCGAATTATCCCTCGATTTTGATAAGCTAAAATATCTCGGTCGTTAAATTGCAAAGCTTGATTAAAATCTGATATTGCACCTAAATTCTCCCCTTGTTTATAACGAATAATTCCCCGACAACAATAGGCTTGAGAATCTTCTGGGTCTACTTGTAAAGCCCAGTTTAAATCTGCTATTACTCCCTGTCGATCGCCTTTTTCAAATTTTCTTAAAATCTTATTTAAAAATGTTTTACTATCACCTTTTTGGAGATTATTTTCAACTTTTACAGCAGTAGTAGATACAGATTGTATTTGCTTAATATTATCCAAACATTTCCGACAATTAACTACATCTTTCTGTTCTAAATACAATTCTGCTCCTCGCTTAAAATTATCTATGGCATCTGCTTGATTATGTTGTTGACGATAAGCATTACCCAACAATTTATATGCCGGAGCATAGTTATTATTAATAGCAATTATTTGATTTGCATCTGCAATAGTTTCCGAAATATCTTTTACTGCCAACTTAGCAATACCACGAGCTAAATAAGCATCTATATAATTAGGATTAATTGCTAAAGCTTGAGTATAATCAACAATGGCTTCTTTGTTGTTTCCTAAATCAAACTTTGCTAAACCTCGGCCATAATAAGCTTCAGCAAAATTAGGATTAATTTCTATAACTCTACTAAAATATTGAATTGCTGCCTCATAGTCTTTAGCACGAGATTTTGCTACTGCTTGCTTATAGATTTCTTGTTCCATTACACTCTAAATTAATTGTTTTATGAACAATCCTAGCATTTATTTGAAGGAAGAAGAAAGAAGTCAGAAGGAAGAAGGAAGAAGGAAGAAGGAAGAAGGAAGAAGGAAGCAAAGAAGAAGGAAGCAAGGAAGA
>NZ_JAAHGK010000802.1:0-3648 GCF_010672505.1 Okeania sp. SIO2B9
TCAAATAGCTAAATGGTTTACTCTCAAAGCAAAATTATTTCTGTATTTCAGTCAAGAAAATTTAAAAGAAATTTATCAAAAACGTGCAGAAATTATCGAATTTGCCTTAAAAATTGAAGGGTATCAAGTAGATTACAACTTTCCAGAAAGAACAGGCGATCGCCAGAAGATTCGTCTGGGAATTATTGCCAATAATTTTGAACCTCATCCAGAAACTTTTGCCACTTTACCTGTATATAAACACTTAAACAGAGAAGAATTTGAAATTATTCTCTATTATTTACAAGCAAGTGGTCATCCTCTGGAAAGATATTGTTTCGACCATGCGGATGCAGCAATTGAATTGCCAGAAGACCTCGAACTTCAAGTAAAAGCTATTCGTAACGATGACTTAGATATTCTGTTCATTTCTACTAATATTACTTCCCAAACTAATGCCATAACTTTACTAGCATCCCATCGTTTAGCACGAATACAAATTGTGGGAATGAATTCCCCTGTTACTACGGGGATGCGTCATATTGATTGCTATATTTCAAGCAAACTTACTGATTCAGAAACTAATGCTAAAGAACATTACACAGAAAAATTAGTGACTTTGGATGGACCAGATCAATGTTTTGATTTTGCTACTGAAGAGGAATTATCGGTAACAACAACTATTAGCAGGAAAGAACTAAATATTGATGAGAATACAGTAGTTTATATATCAGGTGCTAATTTTTATAAAATCATCCCAGAAGTAGAAGCAACTTGGGTGCAAATAATTGCTCAAGTTCCTAACTCTATGCTCCTGTTATATCCGTTTAATCCTAATTGGGCGCCAAATTATCCAATTGAAGCTTTTCAAGAGCGATTTTTTGCTACTTTAAGTAAGTATGGAGTTAGTGAAAAACGACTATTTTTGCTCAATGCTTTACCAAATCGTGCTGATATTAAAGAATGTTTGAAGTTGGCAAATATCTATTTAGATGCTTATCCATTTTCTGGAATGACTTCATTAATCGATCCATTGCAGGTTTGTTTACCTACTGTTGTTATGCAAAAAGAATCTGCTCGCTCTCGGAGGGGAGCGTCTTTATTGCGCTATCTTGAGATACCAGAATTAATTGCAGATAGTGAAGATGCTTATATTCAATTAGCAGTTAATTTGGGAAATAATTCTGATTTACGAACAGTTTATCGCGACAGAATAGAGACAAAAATGCAGACTAATCCCCAGTTTTTGGATAGTCACTACTATTCTACTCAAATGGGATATTTATTTCAAAAGGTATTTCAAGAATATTTAGCATCGGATAATTAATTATCATAACTCTAGGTTAGATTTTGCTCCGCATAGAAAGCTAAAGTTATTACAGGATAATTTATTAATATTATGATAACTGAAATTGTCGAAAAAGGTGTTTACTTTATCTTTTCACCAGTTAAAAAATGCTCTCATATATCAATTTGTATAGCAGAAGGTTTGAAAAAACTAGGAATTCCTATTTTTTCTAACATAGATTGTTGGTTAATCGACTTGAAAAATCAAGAATATTTGTTTAAAAACGATCGCCAATTACATCCTAACAATTGTGCAATCGTAGTGGCCGATATTTATTTCATAGAAATGACAAATAACCACCCTTTATTTGATTTATTTTGCGAACTCAATGAAGAAGTGATTTTAGTTATAATAGATCCCAATGATAGCGATCATGTATTAACTGGTAGAACAGAGAGATTAACAGCCGTAATTCGCGTGCATATGCACAAATTTAGGAAGTATCCAAGCCAATATATTCCCTGGGCATTTGGCATTTCTGAAAGGATAAGAATTGCTACGGAAAATAGTAAATTATTTTCCGAAAGAAAGCGACAAGTTTTAGCGGTATTTAGAAGTTCTTTAAGCCAAAGTGTTAGAGTAGCAATGAATTTCTGTTTTATTTCTCATCTACAAGATAAAATTGATATTAATCAAAATCCAATTACAGAAATAGGCAATAATGTTTCATTAAATGATTTCGATTACTTATATTGGTCTCAATTCCGGACTCATCACATACCAAAATGGTTTGATTCCTTAAAAAACTCTATGTTTTGCTGCGCTTATGGAGGCAATTTTTATTACGCAGATTTAGATGAAAAGCTGTTAGAAAATTCTAATTTAGGACAAAAACCAGCTATAGCTAGATGGGATAGCTGGAGATTTTGGGAATCCCTGGCGGCCGGCTGTGTTTCGATTCATTTAGACTTTGATAAATATGGTTTTTTATTACCTATAAAACCTGTTAACTGGAAACATTATGTAGGAATAGATTTAGCCAATCCCCAAGAAGCAGCGCAAAGAATTATCGACGAACCAGAACTAATGGCTCAGATTGGATTAGAAGGTCAAAGATGGGCTTTAGAAAATTATGGTTCTGTACCTGTAGCTTGTCGCTTTTTAGATATTGTCTTAGGAGAAGAATTTGGCACGATAGAAAATTTGATTGATGCTGTAGAAGATATTTCTTAGTTTCGAGAAAAACATTTTATTTTGATTTAGTATTAGCAATACCCCAGATTGGTCGCAACCAGAAGAAACCGTGGGATTAGAATTACAAGAGGTAATTAAAAGTCTGGTAGCTCATCCAGATAGAGCTAAGATGACTTTATTAATAAATAACAGCAATATTTCTGCTGAAGATGCAGATTTGATTTTATCTAGCATAGCAATGAACTTGTTAATGGAGTCAGATTTAGAGGTGTAATATAAAATCCGGATAATTACTATAGCTTGCGTCATTGCGACTGGAACGGAGTGGAAGGAAGCAATCTCCGCGCACCCCTGAGATTGCTTCCTATCGTCGCAATGACGACTATTCAACTGGATTCAAGATAAATTGGAACATGAGAATAAGGAAGCGATAATGCTGCGCATCACTACCGTGAACGTTCAAGCTAAAGCTGAGAAAATTGCATTATTCAACTAGACAACTAAAAATCAAAATAAAAATTGATTATGACAACCAGTATAGCTACTGAAAAATTGGATAGTCAAACCAGTTTTTCTGGTTCAGTTTATTTTTATCTATGCCATGAACGAGCTTATGAGCATTTAATGATTAATATCGCTGATGGGTTAAAAGTTTTAAGAATTCCATTTTATGCTAATTTCAATTATTGGAAAACCGGATTAGATTCAGAATCATATCTTTTTAATTATGACTCTAGTGTCAATCATTGGGATTGTTCAGTTGTAGTTTTAAGCAATCACTGGTTTGAAAATCATCAAAAGATACCTGAAGGTTTGTTCGATCAGAAAAGAAAATATATAACTGTTTATTTAGACGATACAGATGGTCATAGTCTCCTATTATATGACCTAAATCCTACTTTGATGAGAAATTTTGATCTTGTTTTAAGAACGGGTTGTAATAATTTTGTTCAACATCCGAATAATTTACACCCTTGGTTTTTTGGTATCTCTAATCGAATTTTAAAATCGACTCAACAAGTTAGCAAATTTGAGCAACGAACACCTAATTTACTAATTAATTATAGAGTAAAACATGACACATTATTATTATTTGGTATAGATGCTTCGGTGCAGATTCCAGGAATACAAAGAACAGATTATATAAAAGATGATAAATGGATAGAATACACTGTAAATTTTCCTCA
>NZ_JAAHGK010000803.1:0-3646 GCF_010672505.1 Okeania sp. SIO2B9
AACTATGCGCCTAAAATACTAACTTTTTGAGCGTTTTAGACTGAAACAGGCGCACTTTTTTCGTTCCCAAAAAGGCACTTGTCTTTATATGTCAATGCTTTTATATTTAATCAGCAAGCCCTAATTACTCAAATTATGCGTAACATTCTTTTTTGAAAATAGTATAATACAAGGATAAAAAAAATATTTTAGTCAATCTTCTTATTTTAAATAGAGGTAATTTTTAATTGTTGAAATGCTGCTGTCAAAATTATCCACTTTTTCTTCTAGGATAGTTTCTAACTGAGCAATTACATTTTTGTGATTTTCGCGAAACTTTTCGTAACCGGGTATTAAGTAATATTCCTTCACTAAATATTTTTGCATTGAAGTGATAGGAATATGTCTGACTTTATCTGGTTTAGAGTTGATAATTATATTTTTCATGGATTAGTTTTTTTGTATTCAAATTTTATATATAAAATAATGCGACTAGGGGATTTACATTAACAACACTAACACCATGACTATCTCCCCAATCACCATGACGGCCGTTAATCCACTCATATCTAAGACCATTATCCCAAACTCGACCTTTACCACGTAAATCAACATAGTTGCTTGATATTGATGGCCATGACAAAGCCCAGATTATTTTTCCGGATGAATCAGCAATGGTGTATAAATATAGCTTTCGTTAAAATTATTTGTTGCCAGTTTCACAACTTGCATAACCCTTGAAAACTCAGAAATATATCGTCTTAGACAACAAGAAAAACTCTAAGCTGAACATTATTAGGAGCTAGAAAATGGCACAAATTAATAGTACACCCCAAAGCGGTCTGATAGTAGTATACAAGTAGCAATGTTTGCAGTTTCTCACCAGACTATGAAAAGTATGTACAGACAAATATTACTACTTCTACATAATTACTCTTCAATTCAAAGATTAACTCACAAAAATCATGAAAATACCGATGATTTTAGGTAAATAATTTATGAAAGATTCTTCTGAATACATAACTATAATTTCAGATCCTATATTTCATAATTACCAATAAAAATAATGAGGCTTGATCACATTAATCAGTGAAAAAATAAACTTAACGCCTGAGTATTATGACTCATCTTTTAAAGAGATTTAGAACTCTAATTTGATCGTAATTAATTATCCGGAATAGATGTTTGATATTTTGAATAGATTAGAATATATTATCGGGGGTAATCAATTTCAAAATATTCAAAATGTTAGTAGTTGCTTTTTATGCTTGAATTGAGCAATTAATAACTAGAATTTAAAAAAATCTAATTTTCAATATTTTTCTCAGGAATATCTCTTAGATTGGGTGTAATCATTTAGCCTGGTAATTCTACGAAGATCATTTCTAAAAAATGATATAAAAATTATCTTTACTAGAGAAAAATAACTGCTGTAAATATTTCTATAACTGAGCAAAAAAATCTCACTTACAGCAGATTCCACTAAGCGTGAGGTACACCCATCGCGGGCAAGATGGTCGCACTTGCATTCATTTAATTGTTAATCTCTGTACTTCATATACTTGGAATTTACTGTAAATAAAATTTAGTAACTAAAGGAGAGACTATTATGGATACAGCACCAGTAGCTAACTACTTAGGTTTATTAGCATTAGTATGTTATGTAATTACCTTACTACCAAGCATTTTGAGAATTGTGTTTCCGAGCACAAAAAAAACAGAATTTCCTAAAATATTGCTGAAGTATCGTCGTCAAATAGGTGTAATTGCTTTTCTATTTGCTTTTGGTCATGGAATGTTGCTAGTGAGCAAGAGAAACTTTGATTTTTTTGACATCCAAACTTATTGGATATATATACAAGGAGTCGTAACTTTCATTATTTTCACACTACTAACAATTACTTCCAATGATTGGAGTATCAAAAGAATGAAAAAAAATTGGAAGAAATTACATGAACTAACATATCTAGCAATGTTCCTCTTAGTCTGGCACGTCATAGACAAAATGTGGGGTCATTGGAGCTACCTCACCCCATTAGGAATGATTGGCATAACAACTATAACAGTTTTATTTATTGTTAGAAGATGTATAGAGCGTAGAAAAAAACTGACAAAAACTAAGAGCTGATTTATCAAGTAAATATTAAGAGGATAAATACTTTACAGTGTAAGGGTTTGAAACTATCTAAGCTCCCAGGACATAATTTTCGGCAAACCCATACTAGAAAGGAGTTTCAACTCAGTTTACAAATCAGATATAAGGGTGTAAATTAAGTCAAAAATAAACAGTAATTTGAAATTTTTTCAACAAGTAATCATCAATGGTAGGATTAAAATTTATGCTAGCTCAACCCAAGTGTCGAAAATATTCTACAGTGATAGCAGCAACTACTTTAGCAACTATTGGTGGACTGTGGTCCTGGCGATCGCTATCCATATCAACCACAAACTTTGTCCGACCATCTGAGCAAAGAACTTTACCATCTCTAACCCTTTCAGGACATAAAGGATGGGTGTATGCAGTTGCTATAAGTTCTGATGGAAAAACTCTTGCCAGTAGTAGTTATGATGGCACGATCAAAATTTGGAATTTAAGCAATGGTAAATTGCTACATACTATCAATGCTCACGCAGATGCGATCGAATCTCTTGCGATGAGTCCAGATGGTAAAATTCTTGCCAGTGGTAGTTGGGATAACCGCATTAAACTTTGGAATATTGCAAATGGAACTCTTATCCAGACTCTCAAAGGTCATACCGATGATGTGAAAGCTATAGCTATAAGTTCTGATGGAACAACTCTTGCTAGTGGTAGTTATGATGGCACGATCAAAATTTGGAATCTTAACACTGGTTCTGTTGAGGGTCGTTTTCAACATTCAGCTCCTGTCACATCTCTAGTTTTGAGCAAGGATGGAGAGATGCTTGCTAGTGGAGGTAAAAATGGTCAAATCAAAACCTGGCAATTGAATACAGGTAAACAACTCCACTCCTTGGCAGCACATACAAACACAATTTGGGCGATCGCTTTTAGTCCTGATGGTAAAATTCTTGCTAGCGGTAGTCAAGACCGAAAAGTTAAGTTATGGCACATGGACACTGGTCAACTACAATGCACTCTAGAAGGACACGACAAAGCAGTTTTGTCTGTTGCTTTTAGTCCCGATAGTAAAACTCTTGCTAGCAGCAGTTATGACAAAAATATTCATTTGTGGGAGGTAGATACAGAAAAATTATTAGAAACATTTACAGATCATTCTAAAGCTGTTTGGTCGGTAAAGTTTAATCCTGATGGACAAACTCTTGCCAGTGGGAGTGCTGATAGAACTATCAAACTGTGGTCTGTATCTGACTTTAGTAGTAACGATTTACAGAATACAACTCCCCCATCTATTGTGAAAGAGGAAGCAGATATAATTTCTGTTTCAGAGATTACTGATATAGCTGAGTTAGAAGAGTTAAACCAAAAGTTATATAACCAAATTGACCAAAGTTGGCAAGATACTCCAGTATGGTATGAAGATTTAGTGTTTGAGGTAAAAGTTAATGTGGTGGTCATCCCTATCTAATTAATACTACTTTTTATCATATTAAATGTCATCATGCCAGTTTAGAAAGCTTAATCAAAACAGCAGCTACAGACACAGGTATTTATAGTAACCATTTG
>NZ_JAAHGK010000804.1:0-3643 GCF_010672505.1 Okeania sp. SIO2B9
TGTAGTTTGAATGTGTTAGCTAGCCCTATAGATAAGTGGAGTCTTTACTTTTTTAGAGGTCGTATAGTCTGGGGTTATAGCTGTGAACACTCTCGGCGACAATTACGACAACATATAATACGCTATCAAGTTAAAATTAATCCGATAAATTTAGACCCTTTCCAAATTAATAATAATCATAATTGCTGGATTTATCAATTATTGTGTAGTTTACTTCAGGAACAGCAAATTACTAGAGAACAGTTTGAAAAGATTGTTAAATCAATAGTTTTAGAAGTACTATTTGATATATTACAACAGGAAAATCAGAGACAAATAAGTTATAAAATTGAACCAAATATTACGACAAACATCCTGCGTTGGCCAAGAGTTTTAATTGACACGAAAATTATTCTTAAAAAAGCAGTAGAAAATTGGTGTAACTGGAGTAGCTCAGGGTTAAAAAATTTATCTCCTAATTTTGGGATTATTTTATATAAACCAGAGCAATTCCAAGAAAAAATATCACCCATTCTCTATACTAAATTAGGCAAATTAATCAACAGTCAATGTAGTTTAAGAGATATGGCGAGTCAGATAAAATCAGACCAGTTTCGTCTAGCAAAATTTTTCTTGCCTCATATTCAAAAAGGATTAATCAAGCTGACAAAACTACCAGATATTCCCATAATATTTCCCCAGTTCCAAAAAACAAATCTACAGTTATATAAACAAAGAGAATTTAGCCAAAAGAAAAAAAATAAAGCTTTAATTGCTTGTATAGATGATAGCCTAATAGTTTGTCATCAAATGAAACAAATTATGACTGCTAATAGTTTTGATTTTGTCGGAATTAACAGCTCAGTCAAAGCAATCATAACCTTGATAGAAAAAAAACCAGATCTGATTTTTCTAGACTTAATCATGCCCATAGCAAATGGTTATGAAATTTGTGCTCAGATTCGTCGTATTTCCGCATTAAAAGAAACACCAGTAATAATTTTAACAAGCAGTAATCGATTAATAGATAGAGTTCGAGCAACAATGGTAGGATGTTCAGATTATCTCGTTAAACCAATTAGAGAAAAACAAGTTCTAGAAATAGTTAATAAATATGTAACTTCTAGTTCTTGCTTACCTCAAACACCTATATCTGAAACCCTAGCTCTACAGTTTTCTTAATTGCAATATGAGAAGTCAGGAGTCAGGATTCAGGAGTCAGGAGTCAGGAGTCAGGAGTCAGAAGTGGAGAGTAATATCAAATCCGGTAGCATCGGTGTAATTAGATTCATAGTGTGGGGACCCACCCCTAACCCCTCCCAGGAGGGGAGTGTGGGGAGTGTGGGAAGCGTGAGGAGGTAGGGAGACCCAGAGATGGGGAGATGAAGAGATGGGGAAATATTTGGTAATGGTTGAAGATGGAACATTTTTTACGTGCCGAATTAAACGGATTTGATATAAAAGAAAGTTTTTGTTCGTGTTTGCCTAAAATTCCGTAGGAAAGTGGAATGGAGTTCTATATTCATAATTCAGGAGTCAGAATTCAGGAGAGGAGAGTAATACCAGGGATGAAAAAAGAATGTTACAAATAATAATTAGGGACTAATGGCCATTTGCTAACGCAAAGCTGCCGCTTTATATGTTGCGGAGCAAAACGCCCCTACAGGATTTTTTTTGTGACGATGTGGTTGATCAATTTGAAAAGCGCTGTATAGCAGTCGAAGGAAAGGTTAGGACAAATCAAAAGCTTAAAACTAAGACAACTTCAACAATTAATAATTAATAATTAATAATTAATAATTAATTATTACCTCTACTTGAAAAGAAGAGGATTGACGCGGTAGGGAAAATTTTTTCTCTCCTTTAAAGGAGAGGCTTTAAACCTTAATTATTCGGTAAGATTATTCCTTCTTCCTTCTTTTTTCTGCTGTAAACTCAAAAATCATAAATTTAATCTATAATCTGATGCTACGAGAATTTATCGTATATGCTTGCCCAGTAGGTGAACTAAATAATCAACTAGAAGAATATTTCACCACTACTCGTGCAGAATGTAGTGAAAATGCTGCACATCAATATATGCCGCACTGTACCTTGACAGGTTTTTTTCACGACCAATTAACCGCAGTTCCAATTTATCTTCAAGCTTTAGATACTGCCTTAAACAATACTAGTCAAAATCGCCCAGCGCCACCTATAGTTGTTGTAGATATGGAGTTAAAAACAGACTTTCATTATCTCCAATTAAAATCAATTTGGCTAGAAAAATTGATTGCTAACTTTGCTCATCTAGCCAATTCAAAAACTCGTATTGATGAATTACGCCTCAAAAATAATTTACATCTCAGTTTAGCCTACAAATTTCCATCAGAACAACAACAAACACTAGCAAAAATAGCAAAAAAAATCATCAATTCCCAAGCAGAGGTATTATGGGAATTACGATTTTATGAACGCCATCCCAATAACTCTTGGACTTGTCATCAGTCTTGGAAACTCTAGTTAGGGTTTGCGCTCAAAAGTCTTTTAGTCGGAGTAGGAGACAGGAGACAGGAGACAGGAGACAGGAGAAATGGGAATGAGCGAGGAGGTAATTATTAATTATTAATAATTACCTCTAGAGTGAAAACGGAATGGGCTGAATAATTATGAAAAATTTTTCTTGTTTTTCCTTGCTCATGAGAGGATTTTTACCTTAACTATTCGGATTTGAATTGTCAATTTGGGATTTTTCTGCCCAACTATGAGCCTAAAATACTAACTTTTTAAGCGTTTTAGACGTGATACCAGGCATTTTTTTAGACTCCAAAAAGGCACTTGTCTTTATATGTCAATACTTTTAAATTTAATCAGCAAGCCATAGTTAAAAATGAACCAAAAAATTGTAAATATCTCTAACCTTTGGCAAAAAATCCCCGGACAAATTTACTTATTATTAGCAATCATTATTTTCGGTTCTTCTAACGCAATTACAAAACAATTAACAGAAATTGGTGCCGAAAAATTTCCTGGAGAAAATCCCATTTCATTTTGTAATGTTTTATTTGTAGGAAATATCTGTGCCCTATTAATTTTAATTATTATCTATAGAAAACAGCTAAATCTACGTTACTTTCAACAATTTTCAAGTCAAGATTGGGCAAGTATGTTAGCCGTTGCATTCCTAGCTGGCGCTCTATCTCCTGCTGCCTCATTTGAAGCACTTTCTCGCACAATGGTTAACAATGTAATATTAATTGGACGTATTGAACCTCCCTTAACTTTAGCACTAGCTATTTTTTTGCTAGGAGAAAAAGTTAATCGGTGGAAAATTACTGGAGCAATTATTTCATTTGCCGGAGTAATTTTAATTATAGTTTTGCAAAGTTTTGGGCAAAACTCAGTTGATTCTACAAATATGATATCTATCAATTCAGGAGAAATTTTAGCCGCAATTGGAGCGACCGCTACGGCAATTTCTAATACTATTAGTAAAGCGCGTCTTCATCGAATTCCGGTAGGATTTTTTAATATTATTCGTAATGGTTTTGGAGGTATTATCTTCTTTATTGTCGCATTATATTTTTATGGAAGTAGTCATTTCATGGAACTATTTTCGCCTTTTTTATGGCAATGGATGTTAGTTTATAGTGCAGTTATTGTAGTAATAGGTCAAATTTTGTGA
>NZ_JAAHGK010000805.1:0-3635 GCF_010672505.1 Okeania sp. SIO2B9
GATTGATCGCTGACTTTTTAACTACCTGTGACAACATAGGTTGACCTGCGCTCATTGTATTTGCTTCAGTTTCAGTCCAACGCAACATCCAATTTGGTTGTATTCCCAGAATAACTATCAAAATTATCAAGATAATGGCTGGTATTCTATCTGACCATTCTACAGGAGACAAATTCACAACTGTTTCAGATAACCTACCAAAAAATACTCGGTTCGCTAACAGCAAAAAATAGGCTGATGTTAACCCTGTTCCGATCATACAAAGAAGAGTGGGAACTGTAAACACGCTGAAACTGCCTCTAAATACTAAAAATTCGGAAATAAATCCAACCATTCCTGGAATACCAGCACTTGCCATTACTCCTAAAATCATCAAACTACCAATCAATGGTAAACCTTGTTCTGGGTTTAATAAACCACGCAATATATCTATGTCGCGAGTGCCAGCTTTTTTGTAAACTACTCCCACTAATAAAAATAGTAGGGCTGAAATTAGACCATGGCTAATCATTTGAAATACTGTTCCCAAAATACTGAGGGGAGTTGCTGCAGCACTTGCTAATAGAATATAACCCATGTGACCAACGGAACTATAGGCTACCATTTTTTTCATGTCTTTTTGGACAATAGCATTAAATGAACCATAAAGTACGCTGACTACTGCCCATATTGCTAACCATGGAGAAATATATACCCAAGCTTCTGAGAACATATTTAATCCAAATCTCAGTAAACCGTAAGTCCCTAGTTTCAAAAGCACTCCTGCTAAAAGTACGGAGATAGGTGTGGAAGCTTCAACGTGAGCATCGGGTAGCCATGTATGGAAGGGAACTAGAGGAATTTTAATGCCAAACCCGATGACTATTGCTCCTAATAATAATAGTTGAGTTCCTAAAGGTAGGGTATGGGCAACTACTTGGTCGTAAGCGAAATTAGATGAGCCACTTAACCACGCTACTCCTAGGAACCCAGCTAGGACTAAAATTCCTGAAATTGCTGTGTAAATCAGAAATTTTGTGGATGCGTAACCCCGTCTTGGTCCTCCCCAAATTGCTATTAATAGGTATAGAGGAATTAGCTCTAGTTCATAGAAGATAAAAAATAGTAGTAGGTCTTGAGCAAGAAAAGCTCCAAATACGCTGACTGCTAGCAACAATATTAGGGAGTAATAAAAACGGGGTCTTTTGATTGACTTGTCTGTGGCGTAAATAGCAATAGCAGTTAACAGGCCATTTAATACTACTAATGGCATAGATAAACCATCTATGCCAAGGGAGTAATTTAATCCCAGGGAGTCTATCCAAGGTACTAAAACTACAAATTGTAGATTTGGATCTTGTGGGTTAAATTCAGTCAGTAGTACTAAAGACCATACGAAACTAATTATGGCCACAACTAGAGCGATTTGCCTGGCTAATTTTGGCGAGAAAGTGCTTGGCCAAAAACCAATGATAGCGGCACCTATTAATGGCACTAAGAGCAGACCGTTAAGCATTTATTAATATTTTCCTTTGATGGGAATTGAGAGAGTGTTTGTAAAATGAATATTAAATCACGTAGGGTGCGTTAGTGTCACGTAATGTACCATCCCACAGCACGCGGTGCGTGAAGTGTAAAACCGATCATTATTCCAGAAATGGTAAGCGTGCCGTCACACACCCTACTTAATCTTTTGTTGACAAACAGTCTCTGAGAAATTGATTTAAGTGCAAATTACTTAATAGGATATTACAATATGTCCTATATTTTACTAAGCTTTTAGTTAGGAAGCGAGAGAATAGTTTTCAAGAAATATTAATTAGGAATTGTAATAATAATTTTTTTATTCTTAATACTTAATCCTGCATTCCTAGTTAAAAAGCGTTTCGGTACGGAAAATGCTGATAGCTAGTTAAGGTGTTTAGTAAAAATTGCAAAAAATTTTACTTTATTAGGTAAAAAAATCTGCAATATCAGCTTGTAAATTAACTTTTTATTTGCTCCTAAATCAAAAAAAACTACAAAAATAATTATTGAAAGTGCTTTCTATTTTAGTTTTGATTCCTCAGCCCATACGTCAATTATGGCAAGTTGGACAAACTGTACTTGGCTTAATTTTCCGCCATCCTCTGACAGGTGTTAGTGTAGTCCCAATTTTGCCTGATGGCCGGATAGTTTTAGTTCGTCGCCGTGATAATAATAAATATGCTCTACCAGGAGGTATGGTGGAATGGGGTGAAGATGTTACAACTACTGTGAAAAGGGAATTATTTGAAGAAACAGGATTAGAGTTAGTTAAAATTCGTAGATTAGTGGGAGTATATTCTGCACCAGATCGAGACCCTAGAGTACATTCTATTAATATTTTGGTTGAGGCTGATGTTCGGGGAAATATGAATGTTCAAGATACTTTGGAAATTAGTGATGTTCAAGCTTTTGAAGTTACATCTTTGCCGGATAATCTTAGCTACGACTACGACCTACAATTAAAGGATTATTTTACTGGTTTGACAATTTTAGCTTAATTTCGTGATTCTATAATCTCACATTAAAAAAGGATTATTTGAAGGTATTTTCACTTGAATATATAAATTTGGGTGAGATATCTGTTAAATTTTATAATTCCATAGTTATGCACTTTTTATGGCGTAATTCTCGTATCAAGTTGTCTGGTGGACTATTGTTTTGGCGTGAAATTGGTGGTAATTCAAATAATGTAGTTTTTCTACATGGGTCTTGGTATAACAGTAGTCAGTGGTTACCAGTGATGGAGCGGTTGAGTCTAGATTACCATTGTTTTGCACCAGATTTACCAGGGTTTGGTGAGTCAGAATTTTCTTCTACTCATTACTCTATCAATCAAATAGTAGAATCTTTGGCTGAATATATAGCTACTTTGAAATTGGAGAAAGTATATTTAGTTGCCCACTCTTTAGGAGGTTGGATAGCTGCTAGTTATGCTCTCAAATATTCTGAACAATTATTGGGCGTGATATTAATATCTCCTGAAGGAATTAACCTTGCTGCTGTTAAAGCACGTTGGCGGTTATTTAGATTCTTAATTCAAAAACCTTCTTTTTTGTGTTGGGTTTTACAATTAATATATCCTTTTGTTAGGTTATTAGGCGCTCACACAAAAATTAAGAATATTCTACAATTTCGACAAAAATTATTACTTTCTTCAACCGGAACTAAAATTTTATTTCGACGTAGGTGGACAGAAATTCAAGCTGAGTTATTGACAGCAGAATTGGCTTTTTTGAAAGTAAAAACGTTGATTTTACAAGGTTATAAAGATACGAAGATTGCTTTATCTATGAGTAAATTTTATGCGGATTTATTGCCGATGGCGAAACTTCATTTAATTAATTCTGGCGGTGATAATTTACCGGAACAAATGCCGGATGTAGTTGTAGAAGAAATTCGCGTATTTTTAGGTAATGAAGAAAGATAATTGTTAATGAGAGTCAATCTTTTTTAAGGCTGCTACTAATTGCTGAAGATGAGTTGTTTCATGGCTAGCCATTAGTCTAGTAGGGTGCGTTAGACAGCTACAATTTGAGTTGCTAGAGCCATTTTAGTATCTGTCGTAACGCACCATTGAATATGTGGAACGTTCAGTAGAAATATTCAATCCTGAAAATAAAACTTGATAA
>NZ_JAAHGK010000806.1:0-3631 GCF_010672505.1 Okeania sp. SIO2B9
CGCAGCATTCCGAAGGAAATGCTGCGCAAACAGCCATTAGTTATTGATTAGAGGAGGAGTTTATTAATGGATAATTGAAATGGATAATGGACAATTACCTCTCCCTTTTAGGGCTATCCCTGATAAGGAACTTCTGAAAACCTTGTGGGGAGCAGGGGAGTAGGGAGTAGGGGAGAAGGGAGAAGCAGTCAATAAAGCTTGGCAAAACTACTTAAGTCCTCAAAAAAAATGTACTTTTCAATACATGATTTTTGAAGAAAAAGCCTCTGAAACACTCACACATAACTTGTCTCTAAAAGTCAATTTTTATGTCAAGAAAGATGTTTATAAATCATAGCTTTTAGGGAGAGGATTGACCAATAAGGAAAAAATTTATTCTCTTGGTCGATTAGATATGGCGAGGAAACCTCGCCATCCCTCGACCGCTTTTTTCCCCTTGAAAGGGGAGGCTTTTACCCTAAAATTGTTTAATTATTTAATTATTTAATTATTAATTATTCGGTAAAAGCAATTGAAAAATTGATAGAGAATTAAAAGTTACTGCCAATGTACGCTCATTCGTAAGGATTCAGGTATCTCAAACCCAGTTATAGAGAGAACTCTGAAAATGACTAACTCAGCAATTTAATAGTCTCATTCTCAATAATGACGAAAATAAAGGTTTGTAGCCATTTCTAATTGAGAATATAATTTGGGAGATAATTGCCGGAAATGCTTATCTATCAAGATTTATAGGCTTTTCCATAGGACCTGAATCCTTACGCTCATTCAGCCTTAGAAAGAATTATTAATTATTTGCTGTTTGCATAGCATCCCGCAGGGAAGCGCTGACTCCTAAGAGCTGTTTGCGCAGCATTCCGCAGGAAATGCTTACTAATTTAGTAATATTGACAATTTATTAGTCATCAATTTTCCTATCAATTTCAAACAGGAAAACTACCCTTGATATAAGTTAATAAATTTAGTTATTAACAGGTAGTAAATCGGAGCAAAAAAATAATATAATATTTTTTCGGTTATATTATCCTAGATTAATTGTTCAAAATTACAAAATTAAGTAATTATCACAATTAATTATGACTGATTGAGAATAAATCAACCACCTTTAATAATAAGATAATTAAAATAGAACTGCTCTTGATAAAGAGCGTACAATTAAAATATTATTGTCTACAACTTTTTATGAATTTGGCATAAATTGTTTTAATATCTATTTGACTAAAAGAATAGATTTTATTTCTCCTGACTACTTACTACTAAAAATACCCTAAATATTTATAGTAAAAACTCATACAAACGGTATAAAAAATTAATTATAACTATAAAAAAAACGATGAATAATTTCCCAAAAATCACTCATGTTATTTATGACTTAGACGGTTTACTTCTAGATACAGAATCAATTCATGCTCAGGTAAACTTAGAAGTTACCAGCCGTTATGGCAAAATTTTTGATAAACAAACTAAGTGTAAAATTACTGGTAGAAAATCAATTGATTCTGCCAAAGCAATTGTAGAATTATTAGAACTACCTGTCACTCCCGAAGATTATCTTCAACAAAGAAATACCCTCACATATCAACGCTTTCCTGAATCAAAACCAATGCCAGGTGCAGTTCATCTTACCCAACATTTATATCAAAATAAAATACCTCAAGCTGTAGCTACCAGTTCTTCCAAAGAACCATTTAATTTAAAAACAAAAAATCATCAAGAATGGTTCCAATTATTTAATCATATTGTTGTAGGAGATGACCCTAATCTTAAACATGGAAAACCAGCACCAGATATTTTCTTAATAGCTGCCAAAAGATTAGATGCTTCTCCCAAAAATTGTTTAGTATTTGAAGACTCTTTAGCAGGAATGGAAGCTGCCTTAGCTGCAGGAATGTCCGTAGTAGTTGTACCCGATCCTGATATGGATAAAACCTTATTTTATTCCGCCCATCAAATTCTTAATTCCTTAACAGAATTTCAACCCCAATTATGGCAACTACCACCATTCTTTTGAAGAAGGAAGAAGCAAGAAGCAAGAAGGAAAAAGTGGATAAAACCCAAAAAACTTGTAGACACCGTGTAGACATTGAGGTATTAAATCCATAAAGGAAAAGATAACGATAATATATTGTTATATTATCGTTACCTGCGGTGTCCACAATTCATTAGAGTTTAACTAACTATCAGCATTTTCCGTACCGGAATGCTCCGCAAACAGCATTTCCAGACCGAAACACTTTTTAATTCTCTATAAGATGGAAAAATTAACCTAAAACCTAAAACCTACAACCCTCTTCAAAACCATATATTTTTGAAAAAGTTATAGTATATCTAAAAATTGACACTTTCACCGTTAAATATCGCGACTATAACGGGAGTCCTCTTTCAACATTTATGATAGTTTTTTATTTATACGAACTCACTAAATAATTATGATATTTACTCAACCTATTCCTTTAATTCGCTCCAAATTCGGCTTTACTCTCCTAATTACGGCAGCTTTCATTCTTTTACAACAACCACTTAATGCTCAATCTGAAAATTCCGCAGAGCAAGAAATTCCGATTCAAGTTTCACCAGAAAACTCTACAGATCCACAAAACCTTCCTTCTTCTCCAGTTCCAATACAACCCACACAACCCGAAAATGTTCGTCCTTTAAATGAACAAAATAGTCTTCTCAGTCTTCAGGGAGGACAACGTTTAATGAGTGAAGCTGACAATGCCATTACCTCAGAGAATTATAATTTAGCTAGTCAGAAACTTCAAGAAGCTCGTCAAATATTTAATCAACTTTCTAATTTCTATAGTCAATTAGCTGCTAGTTTTTCTGGTATAGATAATCGTCTGGCAGATGACCAACGTACTAAGGCATTGGACACTGCTCAAATGAGAGACCAGGCCACTTATCAATTAGCTTTAGTCCACCGGGCGCAAAACCAACCTGAATTAGCAGTACCATTACTTGTTCAAATTATTAGCTCTCAGCAACCCACTCGCGATCTAGGAAAAAAAGCCTACCAACAATTACTAGAATTAGGATTTGTTGATATTCCCTATCCTAGATCCTCTGGAGAGAATCAACCTCCTAACTCATCCCAGTCTCTTAATTAATATAGCAAGGAACGAGTTAGTGTTTTACTTATGTTAATGATGAACCATAAGACACAGAAATACTTTTCCTACTGTTGCCTGTTGCCTGTTCCTTGTTCCCTGCTATATGTAGAATAACAGTAACTTTACAGTGGAAGAACAATGAATTTAGAAGAAGTTGAATCAATGATTAAAGCGGAGTTGCCAGATGCTCAAGTACAAGTCCAAGATTTAACCGGGGGTGGCGACCACTTACAAGCGACTGTTGTTTCGTCTCAGTTTGAAGGAAAAACTCGAGTTAAACAACATCAAATGGTTTATGCTGCTGTACAAGAACCTATGGCGTCTGAAGCTATCCATGCTTTGGCTTTAAAAACTTATACTCCTCAAGAGTGGGAAGCTGTGGGACAAACTTCTTAATTTTTGCTTTTGAGTTACAACGCAGACAGGATTATTTGGTTATATTAGCCATAATTGATTAACTTTGATAATTTGCCTCAATATATCAGGCAAGTTAATAGTATCTATAAATCAAACAGCAC
>NZ_JAAHGK010000807.1:0-3617 GCF_010672505.1 Okeania sp. SIO2B9
TTCTGACTTCTGACTTCTGACTTCGTTTGACTTCTGACTTCTGACTTCATTAAGGTGGTGGAATATATGAGCAATACTGTAGAAATTTTATCCGCACAGGAGTTACGGCGTACTGTTACTCGTCTTGCTTCCCAAGTAATTGAAAATGCGGGAGATTTGTCTCAACTGGTATTGTTAGGCATCTATACTAGAGGAGTACCGCTAGCGAAAATATTAGCAAATCAAATTGAATTGCTAGAGCAAGTCAAGATACCTGTGGGAGCATTGGATATTACTTTTTATCGGGATGACTTGAACATAACGGGAATGCGAACTCCAGCTAAAACGGAAATTCCTGGTGATATTACTGGCAAGATTGTGGTTTTAGTTGACGATGTGATCTATAAAGGTCGAACAGTGCGAGCTGCTTTGAACGCAGTTCTTGAATATGGTCGCCCAGAAGCAATTAAATTAGTTGTGTTGGTTGATAGAGGTCATCGGGAACTACCAATTCATCCAGATTTCACAGGTAAGAAGCTACCCACTTCTAGAGAAGAGAAGGTCAAAGTTTATGTGCAAGATATTGATCGGAGAGATGGTGTGGAGTTATTTCGCTAGTGCCGCTACGCGGAAGTCAAAAGTTAAAATTCAAAAGCGAGTGCGTAATTCTGAGGTCCCCTCAGAATGTAAGACGCACTCAAGACAGTCAAAAGTATTGATTGGTAAGGCTTTTAGGATTTTGTTACTGGTTATATCATGTTCAAATAATCAGTTATAAAAACCTTATCTCTTTGAATCTTTCTTTCCCTTCTGCCTTCTGCCTTGCTTTCTCCAAAGTATAAGTATTTAACCGAACATGATATTAGTTATTTCTGCAATCCTGCACTAGAAAGTGTGAGGAGTGTGAGGAGTTCGGGGAGATGGGAACCCACCCCTAACCCCTCCCTGGAGGGGAACGTGGGGAGATGGAGAAAGAGTTGGCAATGGTGCTCAGATTGTTGATTTAAAACAGTTTGTAGGGGCAAACGGCTGTTTGCTTGCGCATACTTCGTAACGCCCCTACGGTTTCTTCAAGCTAAAAAATCTGCCGATCGCTCTCGGTGCTGACCACTGAGGTGCTTTTTTAACGTAACTTGAGAATGTCAGCAGTTATAGCCAAACTCTCTTCATATAAAACTTCCCGACCCCAACGTTGTAACTGTTGAGCCATCAAATATTCTGCTTTCTGATCGCTCAAAGCACTGACTTGCTCTGTACGACAAGACTGGGCACTACCACCTGCTTCTAATCGCATACAACCAGTATCTTCAGAACACAAAATCGTGCAACAGTCAGCATTGGGATTACTAGACCCCAAACGCACGCCCACTAAATCTCCAGGAATTTCACCATAGTCAGCGGTAGGAATTGCTGCTAACTCAGCTAAAATCTCCTTATCCGTAGGACTGGTAAACTTGACATGAACGATATCATAATCACCACCAGTCTCAGTATAAGCTGTAGGTTGCCAATCAAGACGACTAGCAAACCACCCCAAAAACATTAGTGCTTGGGCAGCATTCCCTTTTTCATAGTCAAGAGTAATTTTATCTATTTCACCCAAGGAAGCACGACGTTGTGGTGGATCGAAAGTGGCAGCAGCTAATTCTTGCCATGCAGAGAGACGATGCCAATTTAAATCAGCAATGTATGTTTGATTTTCGATCAACTCTTGCATTTTGAGAAATTCTGAATCTGCATCGCTAAAATAAGATGAATCCAGAATAATGCAATTGCTATTTTCACATAGGTTTCGGAATAATTCTTGTTCTTGATTGGGGGTAGCTTTCCACCAAACAAATTTAGGCAAGTCAGGAATCATCAATGATGTCACGACATCACTCACCCTTTCCAGTGCTTCTTTAGTTCCGCGTAGAGTAATATATTCACAGCAAGTTAATGAAGACTGCTTTTTCTTTACTGGGCAATAAGCAGAAACTTGTGCTGTTACCCCTGTATCTTCTCCAAAAGTAGGACATAGTGTGATGACTCGACAGGGGTTTTGATCTGCAATTACTTCACTAATGCTAAATCCTCTAGCATCCATGTTAGGGAATTGCCGAGTTTCTGGAGATTTTGCAGCCCACTCTGAACGTAACTTAGCGAGAGTCTCGGAGTCTATCCTACCTGTTATTGGTAACTGATAAGCTTTTTGAGCCTCTTTGATGGCATCACGGGCCTCATTGCCGTTAATACCATCTATTTCACCTTTGTAGAATCCCAAACCAGCCAAAAGTTGCTGAAATTCTTCGGGTTCATATATTACCATGCTGAAAGTAGCTGCTCTGGTAGCGATCGCAGTTGCTTTTCCTCCATTTTGACCGAGCCAGATTTTACTAAGTTCTGCTTCAATTTCTCCGAGAGAAATATCTTTTGGTTGTTGTAAGGCAACAAGTGTTGTACTCATTTTTCTTGTTTGTAAATGCTTTACTGATGGTTATTTAAGGGAATAGGGAACAGGGAACAGGGAACAGGGAACAGGGAACAGGGAATAATGTCCGCGCCCAATTCTTGTAGCAAGCTATGTCATCCGCCAAGAAATAAATTTCTTGGATCTATAGCAGAAGTCATCTTTAGATGACTAAAGATAGCTAATTTATGATGGCTAATTAATGAGACTTGATATAAGTCACAATTGGAAGAAATCCTTCTGCCTTCTGCCCTCTGTCTTCTGCCTTCTGCCTTCTACTACAGTCGGCGCCAACGACGACCATCACGATTGAGTAACAGTTCAGATTCAACTGGTCCCCATGTACCTGCTTCATACAAAGGTATGGCCTCTGGTGGTGCTGGAGCATCCCAGATACCTAGTATTGGTGTTAATGCTCGCCAAGATGCTTCTACTTCATCACCATGAGTAAATAGTGTTTGGTCTCCTAACATACAATCAACTAACAATCGACTGTAAGCATCTGTACTGGGTTTACCAAAAGCAGTATCGTAACGGAAATCCATATCTACTGAACGAGTCCGCAGGGAACTGCCTGGAGTTTTTACCTCGAAACGCATAGAAATTCCTTCATTTGGCTGAATTCGCAAAGCCAATACGTTAGGATTTGCTTGTTTAGCTGCTGACTGGAACATTAAATATGGTACTTCTTTGAACTGAATCGCGATTTCTGAGACTTTTTTCGGCATTCGCTTACCAGTCCGCAGATAAAATGGAACTCCTTTCCAACGCCAGTTATCAATATAGAGTTTCAGTGCTGCATAAGTAGGTGTGGTGGAGTTGGGGTCTGCTCCTCCTTCTTCCCGATAAGCTGGTACATCTTTGCCTTTCATCCAACCGTTTGTATACTGGCCACGAATTGCAGAAAGCTCCAGGCGTTCTAAGTCTGCCAAGCGGGTTGCCTGAACTACTTTTACCTTTTCGTTACGAATACTGTCAGCATCGAGGGAATTAGGGGGTTCCATTGCTGTGAGGGAGAATAGTTGCATCAGATGATTTTGTACCATGTCCCGCAGGGCACCTGATGTTTCATAATATCCAGCACGTCCTTCTAATCCTACTGTTTCTGCAACAGTGATTTGAACGTTATCGACAAATTGACGATTCCATAGGGGTTCAAAAATGGTATTTCGATTTGCCAATGCCATTA
>NZ_JAAHGK010000808.1:0-3594 GCF_010672505.1 Okeania sp. SIO2B9
TGAAGAAGGAGACAGGAGACAGTAGACAGGAGACAGGAGGAAAATTACATGGGGATTCGCTCCCCCAAGTAATTTTGAACACGACCGTTGACGGTGGGGTATTAAACCCACAAAGAAAATGATAAAAAAAATCTTCAATCGCCATAACTACGTTTATCTTTGTAATTCTTTCTCCTCCTGACTCCTGAGGACTGACTCCTTTTGGCTCCTAACTTAACCATTCTATGGCTGTTTAACCGGATTTGATATTAACGGCCGTTAACCCCTACACCGCTGTTAACCACTACAAACTGTGTATAATTTCATCTTTTGTGTAAGTCCTGTAAATAAAATTATAGGCAAGAAAAATAATTTTGATTCCCGACTCCCAACTCTCTGCTGCATATAAATTACCCCCCTAGAGTCTTAAATAAAAACTACAGGAGGGCAAAATATCAGATAATTTACCGAATAATTAATAATTAAATAATTCTGGTTTAAAGCCTCCCCTTTTAAGGGAAAAAAAGCGGTTGTTAGCGGAGCTTCCCGAAGGGTGGGATGGATGGGTTTCCTAACCATATCCAATCGACCAAGAGAAGAAATAATATTTCCTTATATTCAATTCCGTAACGGTTTTAACCAGAGGTAATTATCAATTATCCATTATCAATTATCAATTAATGAACAGTGGTATTACACCAAATAAGCTTCTTGGTGAGTTTTGATAACGCAATCAGACTTAGGTTTGGCGACACACAGTAATACCCAACCTTTTTCTACCTGCTCGTCATCTAAGAAGTTTTGATCCTCTTGATCGACTTCTCCTTCTACTATTCTGGCAGCACAACTAGAGCAAGACCCGGCGCGACAAGAAGAAGGAAATTCTATGTCAGGTTCCAGTTCTTCTGCCGCATCAAGGATATATGTATCCTCATCAACTTCGATAGTGATATCGATTTCTGGGGGTTGTTTTTTCTTGCCTTTGATTAGCTGTACTTTATAAGTAGCCATTGATTGAGATCCTCCTTTTCTTAGTTGTTCTTTCGTCTCAAAAGACTTTTTTAAAAAGCGTTGAGCAGTTTAGCAATCAGTGGTCAGCTTTGCGCGTTTGCGGAGCATTCCGGAACTAAAAGGGGATGAGCAACCCCTCCTAAAATTCAACAAAAGCTAGTGCCACTACGCGGAACTCAAAAGTCAAAAGTCAAAAGTATTGATTGATTGGTAAGGCTTTATAGGATTTTTTAACTGGTCAGTTATTTCCGCCATCCTGCACTAGAAGTCGGGGATTTAAATCCAAGCTTTTCGGTGCGGAATGCTGCGCAAACAAATACCTAATTCTATTCACACAGGACTTACGCAAATTCACCTTGAAAACGTCATATGTAGGGGCGTTAACGATAGTTATGCGAAGCAAATGGTATTTGCTAACACAAAGATCCGCTAACGCCTCACTCGATTTAGTGTCCGTGCGTAAGTCCTGTCACAAATTTTTAGGCTGATAGCTGATAACTGATAGCTGATAGCTAGTTAACTACAAGGTACTCCTGTTGGGGTACAACCTCCTGCTTGGAAAGACTTTCCGCAACTACAAGTTTCTGTGGCGTTGGGATTAATAAACTTTAAACCGCTTTCAGTCAAACCCTCAATGTAGTCAACTACAACTCCTTCTAGTAAAGGCGCACTTTTTGGATCAATAAAAATCTGCAAATTTTCCTTGTAGAGCAGCAAGTCATCTTCTTTGGGAGCGTTGGCAATATTTAAGGCATATTCGTAACCACTACAACCACCATCCACAACAGAGATGCGGATGCCTTGATTTGAGTCTTTCAGGAACTTGGTAAGTTGAGAAGCGGCTTTTTCTGTTAAACTTATAGTCATAATTTTGAAGAAAAATAATTTAGACTTACCGATGACATAATTACCCAGATAGGCGACGACATCCGCCTGTTGTCTGGTTTAAGCAATTGGCACTTAGGAAATTATAGGAACGGGGCGATCGCTCTTTACAGCACTGTGTGAGACTAAATTAGTAGAAATATTGCACCCTGAATTTTGAAATTTCAGTTTCAGTTTCAGCGCTAAAGCATATCGTGTAAATATCACCTTTCCTATAAATTTCCTATTTATAGGCTAAACCAAAGATTTGACTAGAAACTGTTCATAGTGATAACTTCTGTGATTATGTTTTTACCACTTCCTATGAGTCAGCTTTTAACTCTTTGCTGAGGGAACCGCAAACTGGACAGTCTGGGTCATGGTAAGGGCGAAGTTTGGCAAATTCCATGGCATCCAAATCCATTGTCAGCAGTTGTGACCACAAGGGTTTACTAAATCCTGTAATCTGTTTGATTGCTTCTGAAGCTGCTAGACAAGCTAGGGTTCCAGAAACTACACCCAAGACTCCAAACCCACGTCGGTCCCATTCTGGTTTTTCTGGGAATAGACAAGACAAACAGGGAGTTTTACCAGGAACTATGGTAGTTAAATAAGCTTCCATGCTATTCATAGCAGCTTCCACCATTGGTTTGCGCCAACGTACACAGGCAGCATTAAGTAAATTCCGTTCGTCAAAGTTGTGAGCGCAGTCGAGGGCAATATCTGCCGACTGTACTAATGTGTCTGCATTTTCAGCAGTGACATATTCAGGTATAGCTTCAATTTCAACATCTGGATTAATGGCAGCTAGGGTTTCCTTAGCTTTGTCTACTCGCAGCTTACCCACCCAATCATCTGTCATCAAGATTTGACGATTCATGTCATCAAGGCGTAGTTCCCCACCTCGGACTAAAATCAGCTTCCCGACACCTGCTACTGCTAAATACAGTGCTACTGTGCCACCCAACCCACCAACTCCATTTACCACTGCTGTAGCTGATTTGAGTCGTTGTTGTGCTTCTTCACCAAAATCAGGAAGCATCATTTGGCGACTATAACGTTCTAATTCTTTGGGTGTCAGGTCGAACACTATAATTGCTCCTTACTCAGCAGTTATTTCTGTTAATTTAACTACATCTTTATGTTCTTGTTGAAAGACTGGAAATACTTTTTGTTCTTGAGCGCTAGATGTTAAGAAAGTTTGATAAGCTGACTCTAATGCTGTTTTATATTCTGTCAATTTTTCAGTTTCTGTCAGTCCTGTTTTTTCGTCAACTTCTGCAATTGCTACAGAAAACATTTTTAATATATGGAGGCGATTTACGTTGACTGCTGTTTGGTCGTAGGGAATGTCAAAAAAGCTGAGGAAGTCTTCTGCATCTACGAGTTTTTGGAAGTCTGTTAATGTCTTCATTTGATGAACCCTAAATTAATTAGATAAAGTAGTGCCGCTACGCGGAAGTTAAAAGTCAAAAGTCAAAATTCAAAAGTATTGATTTGTAATTGTTTGAGGATTTTGTAACTGGTCAGTTATTTCCGCAATCCTACAGTAGTGACTTTTTCTACTTTATTAGTATAGGTACAAATCTTCTTTTTTTCGTCTACTTTCAATTTTTTTTAATATTTGTGTGCAAAAAAAAAGCACTCTAGTTTGGTAATAATTCAGCTATTAGCTGTCAGCTATCAGCCACAAGATTTTCTCTTTAAGAACAGTGTTTAAATTAACAACTGACTTTAAGA
>NZ_JAAHGK010000809.1:0-3589 GCF_010672505.1 Okeania sp. SIO2B9
TTATCATTTTCTTTGTGGGTTTAATACCCCACCGTCTACACGGTGTTCAAAATTACTTGGGGTGAGAATCCCCATGTAATTTTCCTCCTGTCTCCTGTCTCCTGTCTCCTGTCTCCTTCTTCAATTCCCCCTACTTCCTACTCCCTAATACCTCTATTCTGCAGAGGTCTAATGGTATTGCACAGTGAGGAATAATTTTAGATTTTTGATGAACAAGATTTTGAATTTGAAAATTGCTGTAATGATTAATATTAGTTTTTTTAGTCAAAGTCTAAACTAATTTTTGGCAATATAATTCCATAATTTGCCACCATTTTTTAATGGTATCTAATACTAATTTGAAAAAAGTATTTTAAAAAAAATAAGGGTAGTAAGGACGAATAGCCATTAGTTTTATAGGAGATGTTCCTTTGACTAAAAAGAAGCGTTGCATATTTGTGGGATAATTGTATGCTTGGACAAAAAAGAAGTATGAAGTATTAAGGATGAGATTTACCTGTTCAAAAAAGATTCATCCCTTGATTCAGCAACGCCAAAAAGATAAGTTATGAACTCAAAAATGGAAATGGTATCTAAGCTTTTCATTCTGATTCCTAAAAAATCTCCTAGCTATTTGTAGCAAACATTTATAAAGTTGGTATAACTCTAGAATATCTAGTGATTTGTTTTACCTTTCTGTTGATGAAATTTACTTACTAAAAAAACAAGCGTTTTTAAATGATTTCCCGTCGCAATGAATACATATATTTAATCATGTAGACATTTTTTCTCTAGATTTTAATCATCAAGTTATTAACTTCTATTAACATTAAATTTATCTACTTGATAGTGAAAGTAGTTACTTTTAAATACATACAGAAAATTCAGTGGTATATGAGGTAATAAAGATTAACTATAAAGTACGGGCATATTTCCCGCCACACATGTACCTCATTGATTATGAAATATCCTGTATATATTTAAGCTTTTAAAGTTTTTAATATCCTTTTTGAATAAATGAACTACACCAAACCATTCTAAGTAGAAAATGGTAAATTTTGGGCGCTATGTATCAAATTATAAATTAGCTCAAAAGTTGGTATTCATTGCCTTGAGTATTTTTTTGATTAAAAATGTAACCTCTTTTTTTTAGCTTGCTCTACTTAATATCAAACTTAAACTAAATTTAGTTAATTTTTTTGGGCGACATAACAATAACTAACTAAAAAATAAAACTTTCCTTAACATTGAAACAGAAATTATTTTTCTCAAATTGTGCTAAAATCACAGTAACTATAGTTACTATTAACAAAATATGTCTTTGGCAACAATACCCTTAATTGGCTTGAAAGCAGATAATTTTCGGCATCCATTAGACTTAGAAGCAACTAATACAATCAAACAACTACCAGGCATAGATTTATTAGTTAGGCAATTATTAGGACCATTAGGAGAGCAATTTTTCTACATGGAAAATATTGCATCTAGTGTATTAGTAGGCGAGAATCAATTACCACATTTATACAAAATACTTTTAGATGCTTGCCAAACAGTAGACTTAGAACCACCACAATTATATGTTCGTCAACATCCTGTTCCCAACGCTTATACATTTGCCATGCGAGGTAAGCAACCTTTCATTGTTGTTCATACATCTTTGATAGAATTACTCAGCTTAGAAGAAATTCAAGCAGTATTAGGTCACGAACTAGGACATCTTAAATGCGAACATGGAGTATACCTTACTTTAGGTAATTTAATTGTACTGGCTGCTGGACAAATTTCGACATGGGGTGGTATTATAGCTCAAAGCATACAAAATCAAATACTAGAATGGGTCAGGTGTGCAGAATTTACTTGCGACCGCGCAGCTCTATTAGCAACACAAAACCCAAAAGTAGTTGCATCAGTTCTGATGAAGTTGGCAGGTGGTTCTCCGAGTATATCTGCTCAGCTTAATGTTGATGCTTTTTTAGCTCAGGCAAGAGCTTACAAAGAATTTAGTAATACGGAACTGGGTGAAGTTTTAAGGCAACTTCAAACAGCTCAACTAACCCATCCATTACCTGTATTGCGTGCTAGAGAAATTGACAGATGGTCAAGTAGTCAAAAATATCAGGATATCTTGCAAAATTTGACAAGAAGTGATTATAATAGTCAAAGTAAGGGCGGGTGGCGAAATTGGTAGACGCACCACACTCAAAATGTGGCGACTTCGGTCGTGAGAGTTCGAGTCTCTCTCTGCCCAGTTATACTAAAATGAGTTTATATTTGAAGATATGGCACAAAGGTTGAAAAGATGGGAGTCTCCTCGTTACCAGGGAAGAAATATTAAAGGCAGAGGAGGAAATGTTAGGTTAAGGCAAGTCAAAAAGCAACAACAGCAACTAAGAAAAAATCTCAAAAATCAGGAAAGTGGGAACCAAGGTTCCCATTTTTTATTTTTTTTTATAAAACTTTGATCGAACTTGATACATGATTAGTACTTATAACCCACATTCCGCATGACAAAATGTAGTACATGAACAGGGGAAAACTTGAGTAAGTATTTAGACTCAAGAAAAAAAAACCTCAAACTGTAATTCTAGACAAGAGGTGAAGATCAAAAAAGAGGAGAAAATGTCAATAGAAGTAAGTAACCTAGACCCAGATCGGATTAGTAGCAGGAATTATTGATGAGATTGGCATAGAAAAGAAAATTAATCAACTACGCGGGAGTTCAGTTACCAGAAAAAATAACAGGGGGTTAAGTAGTTAAAGGAATGCTCTTAAATGGGTTAGGATTAGTTGAATCTCCATTATATTTGTTTAGTCAATTTTTTGAGGGGAAAGCTATAGAACATTTAATTGCCCAAGGGGTGAAAGCAGAGTATTTTAACGATGATAGATTAGGAAGGGTATTATATCATGTCCGGTAGCATCGTTTGTGTATAGAATTAGGTTAAAATTGGAAGAAACCCTTCTGCCTTCCTTACCACCAAAGTCTAATTATTCAACCGGACATGATATTAGACCAACTTGATCGCACAGGATTAAATCAGATTTTCATGTCTGTGGTGTTAGAAGCAGTGAAAATTTTCAGAAGCGAAACCAGCACAGTCCACCTAGATTCAAGTTCATTTAGGCCGTCCTACTAATAGACCAACTTTACCCTGGATATTTCAATGTTTTCAGTCGATTTATTTATTGATTAATTCTGGAGTTAAGAGCATATCTAATCTCACTTATGAGCGTTTAGAGTTATTGAAGTTTTTTCCTCCAAGTTGTCAAAGATATAGCAATGAGCGCTCAGGTATTTACAATGTCCAGCTCAAAGTGCACTCTAGAAAAGGTGTACAAAAAATAATGTGTAAATATGCCAGCGCACATTGCTATACTATCTACTCAGTGGATAAACTTGAGATGAAAACAGGTATAAGGCCCAAAAACATCAACAATTGAATAGCAGTGTAAAATTAAGCACTTGGCAATTATTAAAATGCGATCGCTAAGGGTGATAGAAGGACTTTGGCAATTTTTGGAGATGTCTACTGATGAGTTCCGGCAACTGATGTCATTCTCAAAAGCATTCATGGAGTACAGCAGGAATAACAAGCAAGTTAAAACCCCT
>NZ_JAAHGK010000081.1:0-10893 GCF_010672505.1 Okeania sp. SIO2B9
TTTTTAAGTGTAAGTCCCACTAGATTAATGCTCAAAAAAGAATTAAGAAGCTCGCTGTTAAAAAAACGTCAGTCTATGTCGGAGACAGAATGGAGGGAAAAGAGCGATCGCCTTTGCCACCACTTACAAAATTACTCCCTATTTCAAAAAGCTCAAACTGTTTTAGCCTACTTTAGTTTCCGTCAAGAAGTAGACCTTAGTTTATTATTTACAAATAATCGAGAAAATTCAACAGTTTCTAATAAAAATTGGGGATTTCCACGGTGTGTCAAAAAAACTCTATCTTGGCATATTTGGCAACCTGAAAGTTATTTACAAAAAGGCATTTATGGTATCTTAGAACCAGAATCAAATGCACCATTATTACATTCATCAGAAGTAGATTTAATTTTAATTCCTGCTGTTGCTTGTGATCTAAATGGTTATCGTTTAGGCTATGGTGGTGGTTTTTATGACCGGATGTTAAGTTCTGAAGAATGGGCATCAAAACCTACTATAGGAATTGTATTTGAATTTGCTTATTTACAACAATTACCAATAGATCCTTGGGATAGACCTCTAAGTGCCGTTTGTACAGAAAATGGTGTAAAATAGATAGTGTATAATAGGCAATAGGCATCTTCATGGAGGAGTCAGGAGTCAGGAGTCAGGAGTTAGGAGTTAAGAGGAAAAAAATAAGTAACAAAAGAAGAAGAAAGTTTTTGTTAGTGTAAGCAGAACGGAGTTCTATATAAGTCCAAGTAGTGTCATAATTAACTTATTTGCTCAATGATTATATGTTAGTTCCTAAATTGAAAATTTTTTCCTTCTTCTTTATTGTTTGTTATTTGTTGGTGACCCCTACTTTAGCAATTCAGACAAAAGATGGTACAGTTTATTTTGCTCAACCACCTCGCCTAGTTAAGGCAGTGACTACCCGTAGTGAAACCTATGTTTGGAGTGCAACCTATTACTTTACTCTCAGTTTATTGCCTGATGCTGGAGTGCCATTGGAACGAGTAACAATTACCAAAACTGAAGGATCTGGCAATATCCGATATAACCCAAAGAAAATTATTGCCTTTGAAGGAACTCATCGCCAGAAAGGACAGCAACTGGCAGTTGAGGAAGTGGCGATCAATCGGGAAACTAATACTGTCTCAGTAACCTTTAACCCTCCAGTACCTCCAGGCAAAACTTTTACTATAGGTTTGCGTCCAGTGCGGACTCCTAAGTATGGGGGTATATATTTATTTGGGGTGACAGCTTTTCCTGTGGGAGAAAAATCATCTGGTCATTTTCTTGGCTATGGTAGACTTCATTTTTATGACAGTTCTAATAGTTATGATTAAAAGATATTACTAAAAATTATAGAATGGTGAAAGCAGTTATCTTATTATCAGGAGGATTAGATTCCTCAACGGTTTTGTACCAAGCAAAAGCAGATGGTTGTCAATGTTATGCTATTTCTTTTGACTACCAACAACGCCATCGTCGAGAATTAGACTCAGCCAAAAAAATTGCTGAAAGTGTTGGTGTAGTAGAACATCATGTTGTTAGTTTTGACCTCAGACTATGGGGAGGATCAGCATTAACTGATAATCAAATTGATTTACCAAACGATCGCTCTGTTGAGGAAATGTCGCAAAATATCCCTATTACTTATGTTCCAGCGCGTAATACTATTTTTCTGAGTTTTGCCCTCGCTTATGCTGAAGTTGTCAATGCGAGTCGGGTTTATATTGGGGTGAATGCTTTAGACTATTCGGGTTATCCTGACTGTCGCCCAGACTATATTCAGGCCATGCAAGAAGTGTTTCGCCTGGGAACTAAACAGGGGAGGGAGGGTGAAGCGATCGCTATTGTTTCCCCACTTATTGATATGAAAAAGACCGAAATTATTCAATTAGGGAATAATTTAGGAGTACCTTGGGAAAAAACTTGGTCATGTTATGCAGGTGAAGAAAAACCTTGTGGTGTATGTGATTCTTGTCGCTTGCGGTTAGCTGCTTTCCAGGAGTTGGGATTAAAAGATCCATTGTCTGATTAAAAATCTTTGTTCATAGTAGTACGCGCTGGTATATTTACAAATTGCCGGAATGGCTAATTGCTGATTATCTGTATCTAGTCAGCTTTTTTCCTACTCCCTGAATGTAGCGCTATAGTTCCTGTTTCAGGGAGTTGATAGTTTTGTTGCGAATATCGCAATAGAAGTTTTTACTTACAGCGGTTTTCATTTCGGTAGACCACACTAGGGACCTTCCATGGAAGGTCTCTACTGGGTTTTGATTGTGACGTCAGGTCATCAATCAGCAAAAGCGCTGTAGGAATTTCCCAGAAATCAACTATCTGAGAGTATTGACATACTCCCGACGCTCCCCTACGGGAGAGCGCGGGATTCTTCAGTCAGATAAGCCCTGACTGCAGTTTTAACAGAGGTGATGTCCTCCCCCTGTGTTGATAACAATCCTATTTTTTGTATTAGTAGTGCTGAGTTATAGTCTCTGTCTAGTTCCTGTCCACATTTAGGGCAGGAATGCCAACGCTCAAATAAGCTTTTCGATACTTTATTCAAGCATTCCCAGCAATGTTGAGACGTACCTTTTGGGTCTACTTTGATAATTCTCTTGCCTAGTTTCCAGGCAACATACTCTAAAACCTGAACAAACTGACCAAACGCTGCATCTTGCAAAGACTTATTTAATCCTGACTTAGCTGATTGGCCATTAGGCAAAAACTGACCATTACTTCCTAATTTAGCTTTGCAACGTCGGAGTAAGTTTGCTGTAAGTAGGTCTTCAAGGAATATCACCCTTACATCACTAAACAAATGATCAGCAAGTTTGAATTGCCAGTCCAGTCGTTGTCTAGCTATCAACTGATGCAGTTTAGCTATTTTGCGTTTGAGAATTTTCCAAGACTTAGAATGTTTTTGTTTTTTTAGTTAATCTGACCTGTAGTTTAGACAACCGATATTCAGAGAGCCTGAAAAATTTAGGAACTTCTATAAACTCACCATCACTGGTAACAACATAGTGCAACAATCCTAAATCAATACATGCATGAGTTATCTTCGGTGGGTTGAATTTCTACAACCTCATAAGGTACCGTCTTATCTTCTATCGTGAAGCTAATATACCATCCGTCTGCTTCACGGATTACTGTACCTGTCTTAACTTTGAATCCTGTTGGTATTGGACGATTGTATACTAAAGCGACTAAGCCAATTTTTGGCAGATTTACACAAAAACGACCGTTGGCATTTTTGACAATATTTGCATTTGATAGTTGAGGATAACTAAAAGAGTTATAGTAATGCCTACCTTTGAATTTAGGTCTACCACTGGTTTTACCTTTTTTGTCGGGTTTGCTAAAGTTATCCATAGTAGTTTGTACTCTTTGGATAACATCTTGCAGGACCTGAGAGTGTATAGACTTGTATTCCCGAAATAGCTTTTTAGTTTGTGCTAAGTCCGCCAATTGAACAGTCTCCCACAAAACATAACCATTGACTAAATTCGGATGTTGATCCCCTTTCCTTGTTATGGGATTACCATCACTGTCTTTTTTCCTGCCATCTCCAAAATGCACTCTAAATTCGGGGATATTTTGATAAATCCGTTCTATTGGCACTACTGAAACATTAAGTGGACAAGCATTGACTGGTGTGCGCGTTGCTTCAAACCAGTTTAACCTTTCAGCTAAACGGTAATTATATTGTCGTCGAGCTAATTCTAACCAATTAGCTATAATTACCCCTTGCCTTTTATGTGGCTTGAGCTTGTACTTATATTTCAGGAGCATGGCAGAATCGACCTTTATATCTACAATTAGGTAGTATATCAAAAATAAGGGCAAACCACACAGACAACGCCCGGATATCCCATACGACGCTCCCCAAGGGGAGAGCGCGGGACTTCCCGCCGGGGGAGTTAAAAAATAAAAACAAAAAAAATATAGGCGGATTAACTAATTGAATCTGTCAAATTCTACCAATTTCCCTTAAAATTTTATTAACGGCTATTACAATTTTATTAAAAAATAATACTGTTTTAGATTTTTGTGTTTTAATTTTCCTCTTTTAAACACAAAATAATTCTTCAACTTTGTTATCACTAAATATTGTAATTGTCAAGACAAAAACTTTTATAGTTTTGAATTATGGAATGGCAAGAAAATTCTGGTAATTGGGTACTAATACCTTCTCACCCCAAAGCAGTCATACATTTTTTGGGAGGAGCGTTTGTTGCAACTGCACCCAATGTAACTTATCGGTGGTTATTGGAAATGCTAGCAAATCAAGGATATGCAGTAATAGCGACTCCTTTTGTCAATACTTTAGATCATTTAGCAATGGCTAAAAATGTTCTCAGCAGTTTTGATAGCTGTCTCAATCTTATTTATGCTCAAAGAATACTGCGAAAAAAAAGTCTACCTATATATGGCATTGGGCATAGCATGGGATGTAAGTTACATTTACTGATAGGTAGCTTATTTTCTCTAGAAAGAGCTGGAAATATTTTGATATCTTTTAATAATTCTGCAGCTCGTGATGCAATACCCTTGGTGGAACAGATATCTCCTGTGATAAAAGTAGAATTTACTCCATCTCCTAAGATTACAAACCGCCTAATTCAAAAGCGTTATCAAATTCGGCGCAATTTATTGATTAAATTTAAAGACGATGATATAGATCAAACTCTTCGTTTGAGTGATTTGTTGAGATTACGTTTTCCCGATCTGGTGACAGTTAAAAGATTAAATGGAAATCATTTAACACCTTTGGGCCAAGATATAAATTGGCCTGTAGGAAAAGTATATACTCCTATAGATGCGATCGGTCAATGGCTCAAACAAGAAGTTTATCGAGACCTCAATCAACTTAAACGTGAAATTTTGCTTTGGCTCAATCCATTGGCACAAATCTCATAGCTTTACACTCACACATTTTAGATTTAGCTGTTACTATCAGAAGTTTGATTTTGTTCTTTGGGGTATGGCCAATAATCTTTACTAATTAACAAACAATTCCGATTTTCGGATGTGCTACGGGTATAACTAATATTGTCTGCTATGGCATACATAAGTTTTATACCCCGTCCACCAGGAGCAAACATATCTGTTTGAGCTGGTTGTGCTTTTAACCATTCTTCCAAGTCAAAAGGCGGACCACAATCCCAAATTCTAATTTCTGTGTGGTCACTGAATATTGTAACTTCAATGTCTATAAGTGTTTCTCTAGATAAATCTCTATGGGCATGGCGGGCTGCATTAGTAAAACCTTCAGCCAAAGCCAGCTCACACTGTAGCCAAACTGTTTTCGGAATAGCTGCTTGATATAATTGTTCAAACCATGACAAAACTTTGTCGTTTTCTCTAAGGTCTGAACTAACTTGTAAAAAAGCACTATGTTTCGTAGGTAATTTATCAGATCCTTTGACTTTATTCACACTTACTGTCTTAAATTTATTACATAATATTTTAGGTATATCCTAAGCTATATTGTAAAGTATGTGTATAAAATTTATGTAAATAATTAAAAAAAATGAAGAAAGTTGATGAAAAAAGGGATTCGATCCCAATGTAAGATTGAAGACCACTAATTTTTAAAAGGCGTGGGAGAATTAAACCCAATATCTGCAAAATGAAGGAATTAAGAAAAGACAAAAAATATTAGCACTTTACTTATATCCTTCCTCCTGCTTCATTCAAATGAAGCGAGTGAAATAAAAACTCCTGTTGGTCTACTCACTTTTATGTTGGCTTTAGCCGAAACAGTGAATTGTTGAACTGAGTGCATGATGTATAAAATTTTGGTTATTGATGATGATATTGCCATTCAGGAATTGCTCAAAAGAGTTCTCCAGAAACAGGGTTATGAAGTGACGGTAGCAAGTAATGGTGAAGATGGTTTTCAACAGGCACAAAATTTACAACCTGCTTTGATTATCTGTGACTGGGTCATGCCACGACTCACAGGAATAGAGGTATGCAGCCGAGTTAAAACAAATTCTGAACTATCTACTACTTTCTTCATTTTATTAACTTCTTTAGGAACGGTTCAAGATCGAGTTAAGGGTCTGGACGCAGGTGCTGATGACTTTATTTCTAAACCAATAGAAATGAGTGAATTGACCGCCAGGGTCAGAGCAGGGTTACGATTACATCAGCTATCTCAAGACTTACAAACCCAAAAGCGACTATTAGAAGCAGAATTAGCTGAAGCTGCTGATTATGTGCGCTCTCTTCTACCAGAACCCTTAATGGAACCAGTAAAAGTTGAATCACAGTTTATTCCTTCCCACAAATTAGGAGGAGACTGCTTTGATTATTATTGGCTAGACGAAAATTACTTGGCTATGTATTTACTGGATGTAGCTGGCCATGGTTTACGGGCAGCACTTCCTTCTGTGTCAGTTTTGAATTTATTAAGGTCGAAGGCAATACCGAATATAGATTACCATCAACCTAGTGATGTACTTAGAGCTTTAAATAATACTTACCAGATGACCTATCAAAATGACAAATACTTTACAATCTGGTATGGGGTGTATAATCGCTCTGAAAATCAACTGGTATATGCAAGTGCAGGTCATCCTCCGGCTGTTTTAATCTTAGGTAATGGTCAGCCTAGTCAGGTGAATAAGTTGAAAACTCCAGGAGTACCTATTGGTATGTTTCCAGATGTGACTTATGTTGATAATTCTTGTTTAGTTGAGAAGTTAAGTTCTCTGTATATCTTTAGTGATGGTGTTTATGAAATTCCTCAACCTGGAGGAGAAATCTGGGGTATAGATAACTTTATCGATCTAATTTTAGAGTACCATAAATACGGTTATTTTCATCTAGATAAGATATTAAACTATGTGCGAGATTTGAATTGTGGTCATGCCTTTAGTGATGATTTTTCTTTACTAAAAATTATTTTTGGTTAGCTTGCTGATATAAGCTAAGAGACATTTAGGTTTTATGTTCTTTGTTAAGGGTTAAGGGTTCCCTTTGATCAAGAAGTTCTATAGTTTAAATGTTCAAAAGCTTATATCAGGTGTGATAAATATTTGTTAAAAATACTTAGGGTGTTTGTAGTAGTCTGTCAAGATAGTTTTGAGGGGTCATATTACCCAAAAAACATTACCCAAAAATCACAGTTACAAAAATCTATCCATCACTTCAAAGTTGACAGACCACTAATAGTTTGCAGATATGCCTTCAGTAAAATCTGCCTTTAGTAACATCTTTGATTATGTAGAAACAGCTAATTTTTTTGCCAATATCTGTCGAAAGCCAAATGGTCAATTAATTTATATTGGTGGTCAAAAAGCTAATCCTGAAAATGCTATTAAGATACCTGCAATAGCTGAATAGGGAACTGGATATGTTGCTGAAAACGGAAATATTACCTATATTGTAACAGGTGCTACTTTAAGTATTGTAGAAAATGGTAAGACTATCAGTGAAGAACAAATAACCTATGTGTGTAGTCAATTTTTTGAAAAAGTATGTCAAGAGAGATAGTAGCTCTATTGATTTTTATTTCAAGAAAGTTTAATTCGCCTCCCTTGCCAGATATGCTTTTTATTGAATCATAGAAATTTAATTATTAAATTTTGCTTCTATGTTGTATCATGGAATCCATTAATTAATTTATCGGAGAACTAAACTGTGAATTTTGTTAAGACTAATCAACAGCTCTTAAAGTTAGGACTGTTGACAATTACTACATTCTTTTTATATACATTTTTAGCAAAAGCTCTAGCAGATCATAACAATCTAGAAACAGAGCAAGGAACTATATTATTAGCTGAACTTCCCCGGAATAATCGGCGTATTTGTCTTCAACGTGGAGACAACTGGTCTGAAGTAAATTATTTTGAATCCAAGAACTATTTTGCCAATATTTGTCGTCAACCAAATGGTAAATTAATGTTAGTTGCAGGCAGAAAATCTAATCCGAATCAAGTTTTAGAGTTACCTGTAGAATTTAATCAAGGATATGCTGCAATTGATGGAAATAAAACTTTCAGAGTGAATGATGGTTCTTTTAGTCTAGCAATCAATGGTCTGGTCGTGAAGAGAGAAGAAATTACTTATCAACAACAATAAAACTAGGTATTGTTGATTTGCGATTGAAGCAAAAATTAAAAATTAAGATGTTAGAGTAATTATTTCCTCTATTCATTATGATAAATCAATACAAACAGTCTCTAATATATTTCGGTGGTCCTGTATATGTAGTGATAAAATTGTGGTCAGGCGATATAGCTGCTGCTAGTCTCCCCCTCTCATGTAGCGCAGCGAAACGCTTCATTTAGTTTCTATATCAATTGCTAATCAGAGCCATTGTTTGTGATTTTTATGGTCAACAAATGACTACATTTCATTACATTGGATTATGAGTTTACCCAGTTTTTTCTTAGTATATTTAATAGACCGAGAAACTTCAGCATACTTATTATTAACGTAATTCTGGAACCATTTTTTCGACACACCTGTTACACGAATTAAAAAGTGCCAAACTAATTTATCAATTAATTCTTTGGCTTCATTACTAAATATAATTTATTTTACTATTTTCCACAAATTTTCACAGACAATTTTGACACTGATATTTTTGTTTTTCTGAAGTGAATAATCCCATTTTTAACAATATAATTACTACCACAACTAGGGCAGAACTGAATTATAGAGATAGAGATTTTTTATGATTACTTTCAATAGATAATAGGATACTTTTTGCTTAGAATGTTTGGGGTTAATTCCTGATGATTTTATAGCTGATTATATGAAGCGTTTTGCTGCGCGACATGAAAGGCAGATCCTAGAGGCAGCTATATTGCCTAGACAATAAATTTTTAAATTTTTCAGCAGGAGAAAACGTAACTGGAGAGTACAAAGTTCTTCTAAAAAACGGTGTGCTCTCAAGACTGATAAGTATTACTGGAAAAGGCTTACTGAAGAATTAATAATTAAATAATTAAATAATTCAGGTTGAAAGCTTCCCCTTTCAAGGGGAAAAAAATAAATTTTTTCCTTTTAGTTAATCCTCTCCCTTTTAGGGAGAGGTAATTATCCATTATCCATTATCCATGGATGAAAGCACCTATTATTCTGAATCGATAGTTTTTAACCTTGAGTCCCTGAAAGCCTTGGCTAGCAATAGTTATTCCAAGAACTTTACACTGTCTAAAAACGTAATATTTTCAAGATTAATCTCAAAAACTAATAATTTATATTGACTTATCACTACATATACAGGACTATCACTTATCTAGTGTACATACAGCATTAATATCTACATCTCAATCCCAATAAAAAAATTTTCCAGTTTACAAAATTATACCTTTCTGGTCATCAGTGACTACAACTTCATTTTCGTCAAAGGGTACATCACCAGTGTTAGTCACTTCATAAGTCCCAGTAACTGTCTCACCAGCAGCAATTTCTACTGCTTCCTCTATGGTGTCAGCATCTACACCATTAGTGAACTTTTCAATGTCAATACCAGGGTCTTGAGGATCTGGTTCGCCGTTAACGTAGTGACTAGGATCTTCGTCGGTGACATCATCAGCAACAACTTTACCAATATTTTTATAGATGCCGTCACCTATGCTGTCAAAATCTAACCCAGAAATAGCACTGCTACCAGCAAGTTCAACTTCCCAAATAATTCAATTGCTATCTGTCTCAAATGAAGGGGTGTCATTCTTGGGAATCTCAATGGGTATTGTAAATTGGCGTTGGTAAATTACAGGATGAAATTTGTAGGGGCAATCCCCCAATGATTAACCGGGGTAGGTTACAGAGCGCTACCCCAAAATATAAATCATCCCATTAATTACCAACGCTGTAAATTCAATTACTTGAGTACCCGCAGTTATTGTTTGATTAATCAAAGGTTGTTCTAGGATGATTTTTTTAGAACTTCTTCTTTTTCTTTGAGTTATATCATGTCCGGATAATTAGTGATAAAAAAACTTTCTGCTTCTCCTCCTCTTTCTTCCCCCGTGACTCACTCCTCCTGTACCTCGCCCATCCGACGGCTTCCCTACCTGACTCCTCCGTCGTTGATTTATAACTGTTCAACCAGACATAATATTACTTTTGCTAATGTAAAATGCTTCCCTATTTTATAGTGTAAAACAGAGAAGCACTTACCGATCGCTTAAAGCAATTTATGCTTCGTCTAAAGCAACAATACCTGGTAATTCCTTACCTTCCAACAATTCCAAACTAGCACCACCACCAGTAGAAATGTGACTCATTTTTTCACCCAAATTCAACTGTTCTACAGCAGCAACAGAGTCTCCACCACCAATAATAGTAATAGCATCCTGCTTATCCGCAAGAGTACGCGCGATCGCTTCAGTACCCTTAGCAAATTTCTCCATTTCAAACACACCCATCGGACCGTTCCAAATCACAGTTTTGCAATCACCCAAAGCATCTTGGAAAACCTTTGCAGAGTCAGGACCGATATCCAAACCCATCCAACCATCAGGAATAGCTTCAACACTAACGATTTGAGTATTAGCTTCTGGGTCAAACTTGTCAGCTACAACTACATCAGTAGGTAATAACATTTCCACGCCTTTCTCTTTTGCCTTAGCTTCCAGAGACTTAGCTAACTCTAGCTTATCGTCTTCAACCAAAGACTTACCCACACTTAAACCACGAGCTTTGTAGAAAGTGAAAATCATGCCACCACCCAATAGCAGCTTATCGCACTTATCCAACAAAGCATCAATCACACCAATTTTACTAGAAACCTTAGAACCACCAATAATTGCAGCCAAAGGTTTTTGAGGATTATCAATTGCACCTTGGAGGAATTTTAATTCCTTTTCAATTAAATAACCACCTACAGAAGGACTCAAATATTTAGTCACACCCTCAGTCGAAGCATGAGCGCGGTGA
>NZ_JAAHGK010000810.1:0-3588 GCF_010672505.1 Okeania sp. SIO2B9
TCATTGATATGGCGAGAAGACCTCACCATATCAATGAGACCAAGAGAAAAGAAAAAATTTTCCTTAAGCGGTCAATCCTATCCGTTTTCAAGCAAAGGTAATAATTAATAATTAATAATTAATTGTTGAATCCCTTTCTATAGATTTTTGGAAACTTTCATCTACATCAGAGAATACTCTATGAGTAATTTGTACTTCTGGGTGAATTTCAATCCATAAATTTGTTTCCTCAGTATGATGAGAATTATGTTGAGAGGGTTGATAGATAATTTTGCAAGGTCCGAGAATATCAGCTTCATGGCATAAATGATGGCGATCGCCCTGCTGAATATTAATTGCTGGTAAACAAGTGCCGTTTTGATGATTAGCATTGATAACGGTAGGCAATATCTGAATAACTGTTTTGCTTGTACGTTGTCCTTTATTCCAAGTACCATCAGGACCACGCCTACCTGGAATAATTTCTGGTATCCCTTGACTATTAAGAGGAATTAGCCAAGATCGTCCTTTTTTATTAGCTCCCTTAATCCGACCTTCTTTCAGTAATACCCGCACCCTAGCAGTTGAGATCTTTAGGAGAAAAGCTGCTTCTGTTGTACCTACTACCATCTGAAAAAACCATTACGAAACACTTATATGATCAGTATAACGTATAGTAGGCAACAGGGAATAGGGAATAGGGAATAGAAGACAAATTTAGTAAGATAATTAATAAAGCTTTTATCGTCAACTAAAAGCAATAGCTGATAGCTGACGGCTTAATGCTTACCATTTCCCTTTTTTTCAAAATTTACAACATTTACAACTGATAACTGAAATAACCCCTTCTTTCTTATACCAATTCATTTTAAAGATGTCACAAATAGTTTTGCTCCTTTAAATGTTAAATAACTTCCGTAAATTACTGTAGCATCAAAGTTTTGAACCGATAAAATCTAACTTTTAACTTTTGACTTTTGACTTATAACTTATTTTCTTCTTTCTTATACCAATTAATTTTAAAGATGTCACAAATAGTTTTGCTCCTTTTAAATGTTAAATAACTTCCTTCAAGAATTGATAATGGATAATTGATAATTACCTCTCTCTCCCTAAAAGGAAGAGGATTGAATCAAAGGAAAATTTTTTCTTGTTTCTTCTTAAAAGGAGAGGATTTTTACCTTAATTATTCGGTAAATTACTGTAGCATCAAAGTTTTGCGCCGATAAAATTTAACTTTTGACTTTTGACTTTTGACTTTTGACTTTTGAGTTACTTCCCTCTTCCTTCTTCAATAATTTTTGAACAAATTGCATAAAAATCTTATCTAGGACAGATATATATATGGCAGTCGAAGGAAAGGTGTTTGACATATCAAAAGCTCAAAACTCAGATAACACAAGCTTTTTCCTTCTTCCTTCTTCTTTCTTCCTTCTTCCTTCTGCTATATATGGGGTCTAAGCCAAAATAGTTAGAACTTTGATAAGCTCGACTCATAATCTTCAACTTTATGTGATAGGAGAGCGATCGCTGTGGAGGACCAATTACAAAATCTAATTACCCAAATAAAGCAATATCAAAATCCGAGTCTAGAACGCCAGAAAGCTATTAATCGTCTATTGATATTAATTCAACAACTCCCTGGACTATATAGTTCGTCCCACCAGGATTATCTGGAGGCTTTTAATCGGACATTAGAATGGGTCTGCAAAAATATTCAAAATTTTGAATCTCGGCCTCCTTCCTGGGAAAGAAGTTTTGTTGTTTGGATTAATGGCTATTTGAAATGGCGTATCCAAGACTTATATACCCCAGATAATAGATATGAAAGTTTGGATAAACTTATTAGTAGTGAAGGAGAAAATTCAACAACTTTAGGAGAAATTTTACCAGCTAATAGTCTAAGTTTACTAGAACAGAAAATTGCTGAATTGCAAAAAGCAAAACGTCAAAGAAAAGGTGAGTATTTGAGGCAATATATTGAGACCGATCCAGAAGAAAAGCTCAGGTCATCTCATCCGAAAAAACATCCTGAATGTAATTGTCAAGTATTAGCAATTCAGTTGAATTTTACAGAACCACCAAAAAAAATAGCCGATATTTCCAGAAGTATAAATATCAGTAACCAAACTGTTTATTCCCACTGGAAGCGCAGATGTATTCCATTATTAAGAGAAATCGCTAATCAATTTGGAGAAGAATTATGAGTATGACTTTTTCACAAGCATTAAAAGTTTTTGTGACTGCAGAAGCTCATCGTTATGCAGAGCAATTTGCAGCAGAACAAGCAACTCCTGAAAAAGGAAAACAAGTTTACCTAAATACTCTTGCTGTTGTGGCAGTTCAAAGTTATTTAAAGTGTTTAGGTATTCAGACCGCGATTCATCAAGGTGATTGTTGGCATCCTGGTTCAAGAGCAATATTTAATGTGGCTGATTTAGTTTTACCAAATATTGGCAAAGTGGAATGTCGTCCGGTATTTCCTGGTGAAAAAGAATTATTTTTGCCTCCAGAAGTTATTGACAACCGCATGGGTTATATAGCGGTTCAATTTGAGGAGGATTTAAACCAAGTACAAATATTAGGATTTGTTTCTGTGAGAAATATTGATGGGTTTCAAGATTCTATTCCCCTCACACAAATAGAATCTTTGGATGCTTTAATTGACGAAATTGATTGGTGTCAAAAATGGGTTAATTTAGGTCGGTGGTTTGAAGGTTTTTTTCCGGCAGAATGGCAAAGTTTACAGTCACTATCTACATCTACAAGAAGTTTAAGAGTTTCAAGGGATAGTATTTCTCAATCTCCAACGGATGATTTAAGTATTAGTTGTGGGAAAATTATTAATTGGGGTAGTGGAGTAAATGAACAAGCTACAGAATTAGCGGTAAAACTAACGGATAAGTTTGAGGAGGAAATAGATATTTGTGTGCGACTTTCTACTACGAATAAAATTCCATTTTTACCTGCTGGTTTACGAGTGCAAATATTGGATGAATCTGGTAATTCTTGCATGGAAACTGAAGCTAGGGAAGCAGATGATTGGATACAATTAGAGTTTGGTTGTAAACCTCAAGAACAATTTACTGTAGAAATGAGTTTAAATGAGCAAATAATTAGGGAAAATTTTGTAGTTTAAGGGTAATTATTTCGTGCGGAATGCTGCGCAAACAGCTATTAGCTATCAGCTCTCAAATCTCATAATAAGATTTTAATTAATATAGACTTTCAAAGCAGTTTTGATAGTAAAATTTAATTCTGACTCAATTAGTAAAGCTTTTATCTAATATCATGTTCCCCCTCCGGGGGAAGCTACGCTAACGGTTGAATACTTATAAATAACTGTTGTGAGTCATCAGGAGTCAGGAGGGAAGAAAGGAGGAATGCTTATGAAATATGTTCATTAATGGATAATGGATAATGAATAATTGATAATTACCTCTGGTTAAAACCGTTACGGAATTGAATATAAGGAAATATTATTTCTTTTTTCCCCTTAAAAGGGGAGGCTTTAAACCAGAATTATTTAATTATTAATTATTAATTATTCGGTAAAATAGTATGGATAATTTCAGTATTTATTTGGTACTGTCAGCCCTTAAATTTTAA
>NZ_JAAHGK010000811.1:0-3585 GCF_010672505.1 Okeania sp. SIO2B9
GCGAGGAAAACAATTCTGCTAAAACTGCCCCATTCTCTAAAGCTTCTTGCACATGACTTATTGTTGCATCATCGTGAGAAGCTAGGGAAATTCCATTTTGTTTTGCTAATTCAACTAATGCTTGACGATTTTTAGGAGCATATTGTTGTTGAGTTTCCTGACGATGGGCAATAAATTTATTCATTTCTGTTTCGCTAATTCCATACTTACCCATGTAATATTCTTTATATTTTTCCACACTCACAAATTGTCTTTGACCAGGAGTATGATCCATCAAAGACATGAGAGAAAGAAACGGATTATTTGCATATTTTTCTGCAGCAGTAAATATATCTTCAAAGGAAATTTCACAACGTAAATGTAGCCGATGATCTGTCAGAAGTCTACCTGTTTTTTGCCCCTCAAAAATAGCTTCAATCATTTCACCAAAACGCTTAACTCGAACAGAATTAGGTTTAATATCTCCAATGGCGATCGCGTCACAAACTGTTGTAATTCCAGAAGTAATTAAGTCTCGGTCGTGGTAAGATACTGCTGCTGCTAAAGGCCATTTTACAGCAGGGCGAGGAGACATACATTTTTCTAGGTTATCTGTATGAAGTTCTATCAGTCCAGGCATTAAATATTCTCTTTGACCATCTTGACCAATATTAACTATTCCTGGCTGAATTTCGGCTATTTTTCCATCACGAACTATGAGAGTACCAATAGTTTCTTGGTCTGGTAACTGTAGGCGATAGTTTGTGTAAATTTGTTCGTTCATATTTATTTAATCAACAGTTAATCTTAAATTAACCAATTGGAATTTTTAGTTTCTCTATAGTAACCTCTATTTCTGTTAAAATACAGGAGCAGTTTTGAAAGATTGATTTATATGATAGTACATATAGTTTTATTTAAGTGGCATCCAGATACTTCAGCAGAAACTATTACCTCGGTTATGTCTGCTTTAAAAGGAATGAAAGAGAAAGTGCCGGAAATAATTGATATATCTTGTGGGAATAATTTCTCGGAGCTTTCTCAAGGTTTTCAAAATGGTTTAGTAGTGCAATTTAAGGATCAAGTTGCTCTTGATGCTTATGCAAAAAATGCCTATCATCAAGAAATTATTAAGACTTTGATTAAGCCAATTTTGGCAGATAAAATTACTATTGATTATGAAGTTTAACTATTGTAAGCATTTCCTGCGGAATGCTGCGCAAACAGCTAGCTCGCAGTCAGCTTTTAGCTGTTTCATAAATAATGAATATACACTGCTAAGGTCAAGGTTAGTTTTTTTTACAATACTTTGAATTATCCTTAAATATCTCAATACTAATTCCTGCTATAAAAAGCAATGAATTAATAGCTTATAGCTGACCGCTGAATGCTTACTAACTATTTTCATTATTTCGAGGGAAGATCAATAAAAGTATGACAAAAGCCAAAAGGCTCATTAAGGCTAATTATTGATATTCTATGGTTTCTAATTTTTCATAAGCTCTAACTTTACTTTTGCGATAAAATACAAAACTTTCAACCTTCTCATTTTTTTCTTTTTCTAGATGTTGTTTTTAATAAAAACTACCCCATAGTCAAAAAATGATACTGTTCAATGAAAAATGTTTTAAATTCACTATTTTGGCTGGAAAATTGTTTAAGTTTCATTGTAAGTATTCAGCTATTAGCTGTCAGTTCGAGCGCAATAAAACTTTCCTATGAAGGAAGTGTTTAAATGAATATAGACTTTAACCTCAAAGGAACCTGTTTTTGTAAGATTTAATTATCACTGGATTCTGACTTAATAATACCCCTTAATATCTAAGCATTCAGCCATAAGCAGTTAGCTCTCAGCTTTTTAATTAATAAAGCAGCCATCTGCTTAATTTCATAATACATTTTCAACTAATTATTGGAAATATCTCAATTACTTTTTCCTCCTTTAAAGGTAATAAAAAAAGCTGATAGCTGATGGCTGATAGCTGAATGCTTACCTGAATATAGGGTTTAATAAAGCTCAAAAGCAATAGTTGATGACTCATAGCTGACGGCTGAATGCTTAGGTTTCATTAAACATCTCCAAAAATCAAAAATAAAATCAATTATCGTACATAAATTATCAATTATTTCCCCCTACTCTGTACGGACGTTTCATGCAAAATTCCTACTTCCTACTCCCTATTTTATGGAGATATCTATTAACTAAATTCCAAACATAATTTCCCTGGTACAAAGTCTTCTTTTTACTTCTTCATCATGGAAAATGCCGATTAAACCACACCCATTAACTAGGCGTTTTTCTAAAAGTTCAATTACTACTTGACGATTGACAGAATCTAGAGCTGATGTTGGTTCATCTAATAATAAAATTGGATAATCAACTGTTAAGCTTCTGGCGAGATTAATTCGTTGTTTTTCACCTCCAGAAAAAGTAGTAGGAGAAAGATGCCAAAGACGTTTTGGTAAATTCAATAGATCGAATAATTCTGCCACTTTTTGATAGGCTACTTTTGGCTCAGTTCCTAATTCTAATAAAGGTTCTGCTGCTACTTCTAAAGCTGCCACACGAGGAATTACTCGTAAAAATTGGCTAACATAACCAATAGTATTTTTTCGTACTTCTAATATTTGATGGGGTGCTAATTTAGGAAGATCGACCCAGGTAGATTTATGTTTGATTAAAACCGAACCTTTATCGACTCGATAGTTACCGTAAAGGCAACGCATAAATGTAGATTTTCCCGAACCAGACTTACCAGATAAAGCAATACATTCTCCTGCTGTTAAACTGAGAGAAATATTTTTTAAGACTGATAATTTTACTCCGCCTTGGTTGTGTAAAGTAAAGCTTTTTTCTAATGCTTCTGCTTTTAATAATAAAGAGTTTTCTGGGAAAGTATTTTCTGGCTGATTATTTGCTGTTAGTAGTTGAATAGTCATTTCAGTTATCAATTATTAGTTATCAGTTATCAGTACATCTTGCTGTTTGCGCAGCATTCCGTAGGAAAGCAAGAGGATTGAAATCTAGAATATTCTGTTTTCTCATCCCTTGAAAAAGGGAAGCTATTAACCATAATTTTTCGGTCATAAATCATTTTTCATATTTGAGTACTGTAAGATGTTGATAGTGATTTTTTTTTTGTTTCTCGTAAGTTGGGTAAAACCAAAAAATATGGCAAATATAGCAATAGTTAAAAGTCAAATTATTGCGATGGCTGAAACTAGAAAATTTGATAATTATTTACCTAATATTTAACTATTGTATAGGTTTTGGCGAGATAATTTATCCTCTTAACGAAACCTATCATTATGATAATTTTTGCCTAATTATTTTGCTTGTATTTTGAGTAGTCGATAAATTTCGACCACACTATTTTCTAGCTGATGATTAGTTATTAAGGTTTGAGTAGTCATCAATAATTTCTTATCTCTAAGTCAGGTGAGATACTAATGCTGAAAAATTTGCTTCTCACCATGTTGGGTCAACGCAAAAAAGGTTAGATAATTTGATAATTCCTTAGTCAATATTCAACTACTGTATAGTTGTTTTTGATTGTCATATTGCTGAAACAAGCAAAGGGATGAGAATTTCTTCCTAATTTTTTT
>NZ_JAAHGK010000812.1:0-3574 GCF_010672505.1 Okeania sp. SIO2B9
GTGCCAGAATAGGCGCCATTGTCAAATAATGGCCCCTATTCTGGAACAGGTCAATCAAAAGATGAAAGATCGACTGCGGATAGTTAAAATTGATACAGATAAATATCCTCAGTTGGCATCAAAGTATGGCATTCAAGCTTTGCCGACTTTGGTTTTGTTTAAAAATGGTCAGCCAGTAGAACAGATAGAAGGGGTTATACAAGCACAACAGTTAGTTGAACGCTTAGAGAATATTGTCTAAATTTAATTAGGGCTAGCTGATTAATTATCAAAGTATTGATACATAAAGGTTTGAGTATTTTTAGGCTCGAATTGCAGTAGGCCTGTTTCAGTTGAAAACGCTCAAAAAGCTAGTATTTTGGGCTGACTATGGCAGAAAAATCCCAAATTGACAATTCTTACTCCTACCTCCTCGCTCATTCCCCGTTCCTCCTGTCTCCTGTCTCCTGTCTCCTGTCTCCTACCCCTACTAAAAGACTTTTGAGCGCAAATCCTAACTAAATATTTTTGAAGAAATAGACATAATTATGATTTGGCTGAATATCATATTTATGCTCACATTAAAAGCAAAAATATGCTAATATACCAGCTAAGTTGATAATAGTAAAAAGATATTATTTTTAAGTGGAAATTGCTTGTTATCAAATATACAAATGTTCATTACTCGCTCTTTAAACTACTAACTTGAGATTATCAGTTCTAAATGTAATAAATAGTGGCGAGCTGATTGAACTTATCAGAAAATAATCAATATGGCTATTTACTCCTGGAAGCAATTTAAACTCTCTGTTCTGAGTGCTAATGAGTGGTTCCGAGAAACTCCTGAAAGAGCTTTGGATATGGCTTATGATGCCGCCCTCAATATTAAGGCGATTGAAGATCAACATTTTGAAGGTCAAAATATTTCTTTAACATCAGCTAGTTATGGTGATAGTGTTAAGTCTTATTTTAATTCTGCATTGAAGCGATATTTAAAAGTTATTGAAACTAGATTAGCTGAGTTTAATGCAAGTATTTCAGTTGTAGGTATTTTTGAGAAAAATCAGTTTGGCGATAGCGAGGATAAACTCAATAAATATTATCGGCAAGAATTTCAGGATCGACCATCAATTATTTTGGAAAAATTAGAGTTTATTGATGAAGTAGCTAGTCGATATCGTAAACAAACAAAATCTCCAATTCAAAAATCTAATTCAATTGTAGAAGTGCCTGATACTTCATCTTCTTTAGCTATAATATCTAGTCAAAATAATATTAATAATTCTACTAATAATATATCATCTAATTCTGCTATAAATACTACAGAAACACTAAAAAGAGATCAACCTGAAACTAGCTTTTTACCCCGTTCATTATTAAGTACTTTCAAAAGAATCAAGAAAGAGTTAGACCCAGAAGCTGAAGAAGATGTAATTAAGAAATTTAGAAAATCTAAAGTTAAGACTATTACTTCGGTTAGATTTATTTTACTATTGATTTTAGTGCCTCTACTAATTCACCAGTTATCAAAAATAACTTTTGTGGGTTACTTAGTCGATAATTTTATGCCAATCTCTAGTCAACAAGAAGAGATTTTTATTAACCGCGACTTGGAAGAAGAAGCTTTGATGGAATTGCGCAAATATGAGGAAGAACTTCATTTTCAAATTTATTTAGGCCATACTCCTGAATTATTTCCAGAATTATATGAAGCTGGAAAAGAAGTTTCAGAAATACCTAAGCTTCAAAGAGAAGAATTGATTGAGCATAAAGTAGAAGAAAAAGCTCAAGAAATAGCTTCGGAATATAAAAATAGAAGTAATAATGCTATTAAAAATATTTTTTGTGACCTGATATCTTTGATTTCTTTTGTTGGCATTATTTCTGCTAATAGAAGAGATGTTGAGATTTTAAAGTCTTTTATGGATGATGTAATATATGGTCTTAGTGATAGTGCTAAGGCATTTATTCTGATTTTGTTAACAGATATGTTTGTAGGGTTTCACTCCCCTCATGGTTGGGAAGTGATTTTGGAAAATGTTGCTAGACATTTTGGAGTAGCAGAAAGTAGAGATTTTAATTTCTTGTTTATTGCAACTTTTCCGGTGATTTTAGATGCTGTTTTTAAGTATTGGATATTCCGTTACTTGAACCGTAGTTCGCCTTCTGCAGTGGCAACTTACAAGAATATGAATGAGTAATATCAATTATCAAAAAATTCCTGAATTGTTAATATTAATATAGTTTTAATCTTAGCTAAGTTTATATAGATTAAGCACTTCCTGAGGAGCATTTTTAATCCAATCAACCATTTGTTTAACTCCCTCTTCAATATTTACTTGATGTTCATATTGTATTATTTCCTTGGCTCGCTCATAAATACCCCAGCTTTTAGTCAGTTCACCAGGCCTTAATGGGAGTATTTTGGTTTGAGGTATAATTCCAGTTACATTTTCAATAATACTTAGCAACTCAGCAAAATTTGTTCCCTTGCCACTACCAATATTATAAAAGAATGCTCCTTGTTTTTCAGATTGCGCAGCTAATACATAAGCCCTTGCAATGTCACTTACACTAACATAATCTCTGACTTGATTTGAAGGTTCACCAAAAATAGAAATTTCTTGATTTTTTAACACATAAAGTGTATATAGAAGAACCTCATCAAGTGTTACCGGACTTTCCCAGGGACCATAAATGTTGAACATCCTCAAACAATGTGCTGTATATCCATAGGTTCTTGCACCTGCCAATACCTCTATTTCCCCTTGAAACTTAGTTTTTGCATAGGGAGATGCTGGTTCTGGGTATATATTTTCTGTTATTGGCAGTTTGTCTTCTGTTACTGCACCATAAACTGCTGCTGAGGAAGCATAAAGTATTTTAGGAACACTAGCTGCTACACAAGCATTAACAATATTTTTTGTACCTAGCGCATTGAGACTAAAATCATCATTCATGTACTTGACACTCCAGGGAGTATCAATATTTGCTGCTAGATGAATCACTAAATCAGCGCCTCTAAAAGCTCTTGGCCAATCTCCTCCCAAGTCCCGAATATCATTTTCGATTAGTTCAACTAATTCTAATTCTTTTTTGTTTCTGAGTCCGGTACGCATATTGTCAATCACAACAATATTATCGGCTATGGGCTGAAACTGAACAATTATTTCTCTACCAACAAAACCAGCTCCCCCCACAATAACTACTTTTGAAAATCTTTTATTGAATTCTACCACTATAATACTCCTCAGATCGGTTATTTTCTGAACGAAAAACAATATAACATTAAAACATAATATTCTCTATTGAGTCAATTTTTACTTGATTTATATCCTTATTAATATGATTAATAATTTAATGTCTTATACCAATTCACTTTCAGGATGTCACAAATAGTTTCGCTCCTTAATAAATGTCAAATAATTGCCTGAAATTATTGTACAGTCAAAGTTTTTAGTCTATCAAATCTAACTTTCTGACTTCTGAGTTCTGACTTCGGTGAAACGGTATTACATCTTAATCTGTCTTGGGTAACGAGGTTGACAAGGAGTTCCTAAACAAACCTGACCTGATGGCATATCTTTAAACACAA
>NZ_JAAHGK010000813.1:0-3573 GCF_010672505.1 Okeania sp. SIO2B9
GCAATAAATATCAAAAATAGGGCGGTAGGGCATTCCGTCCTTAAAGCTCGTGGAGTCCGACGGGGTACCGGGACTGCGAAACGAGAAGCCCACACTATACCGCAAGGTTAGTGTGGGAGTATGTCACAACCAGAACAGTACGATACTCTACTTCAGCTAGCTGCGTTGCACAATGACGAATGATTACGAGAATTGAGGAATTTGCCGATGTTTCAAATCATAAACCAGCAAGTCCATTGATCTGTACAACATATCAATGGACTTGGAGTAGTACAAAGTTTTGCGATTTTTGGAAGATTCTCAAGTGCAAAATAGCTAAACTGCATCAATTAATAGCTAGACAAAGGTTAGACTGGCAATTCAAACTTGCTGATCATTTGTTCAGTATAGGAAATTTTTCTCCAAGTGCGGTGTTGCGGAGGACATTGAACTTTAAAATCTTTGGTATAGACTTGGGAAATCAGCTAAATCTATAAATATCAAGTTCAGAAAATTAATTATAACTAAAGTATTATTCTAAAGTAAACTAAATAATTACAAAATGTAAATGTTCCTTGATTCTAAACTTTTGATAGATAAATAATGACCATTACTTACACATTTTTGGGTAAAGGTGGTACAGGTCGAACTACCATTGCATTTGCCACTGCCAAACAATACGCTAGCCTTGGTAAACGAGTCTTATTTGTCGGACAAGAACCAACTCCTGCATTATCCTTGTTATTAGGTGCTAATATTGGCCCAGAACCTACAGAAATAGACTCCAATCTCAAAGCAGTCAATATTCAGGCAGCAAGTTTACTAGAAAGCGGTTGGGAAGAACTGAAAAAACTAGAAGCTGAATATATCCGTACACCCTTCTTTAAAAAGGTATATGGTCAAGAACTGGGAGTATTACCAGGAGTAGAAGGAATTCTGACGATTAATACTATGCGGGGATATAGTACTAGTGGGGAATATGATGTAATTATTTATGATGGCACAGGAGATAAGGAGACTTTACGACTTTTGGGTTCGGCGGAAATTATGAGTTGGTATATTCGTCGCTTCCGTCAAGTTCTTCTCGACTCAGATGTCTACAAAGCTATTTCTCCATTTGTTCAACCTATTAGTAGTGCTATTCTAAATGTTGATTGGACAGGGGATAATTTTTCTCAACCTACTGAAAAAATCAATGAACTGTTAGATAATGCTAAAGCTACTATAGCTGACCCAAATAGAGTAGCAGCATACTTGGTTACTACTAAAGATCCAGCAGCGATCGCCACAGCAAAATATTTATGGGGAAGTTCCCAACAAGTTAATCTGACTGTAGGGGGAGTAATTCTGAATCAGGCAGATTTAGCGGATAATGTTGCTGATGAATTTGCACCACTATCTGTAACTCCGATTCCCCGTCGTTCTACTGAAGATTGGCAACCTCTAATGGATGCTCTGCCAGATTTTAGTCAAGCAGTTAAGGCTCCTAAGCCTATCATCATAGATATTCAAAAAAGTCAAGTAAGTTTATTTTTGCCTGGTTTTGATAAAAAACAAATTGGACTTACTCAATATGGACCAGAAGTAACAATTGAAGCTGGAGACCAAAGAAGAAATATTTTCCTTCCACCTCCTCTTAGCGGAAAACCTGTAACTGGTGCAAAGTTCCAAGATGGTTATTTGATTATTTCTTTTTAGAGGCAGTAGGGAGTAGGCAGTAGGCAGTAGAGAAGATGGGGTGACGGGGAGTAGGAAAAAAGATTGATTTTTTGCTTTGCTCAAAAGTTTATAGTAATTTTCAGAGATATTAACTACACAACCAAAACCAAAATCTTGTAGGGATTTTTCATGGAATGTCCCTACAGTAGTCTACTAAAATAAAAACTGTTGTAATTTCAAAAAAGTAGGTTGAAAAACTTCTCACAAAACATTTTCAAACTTAGTATATAAATTACTTTGACCAAAAAGTAAGGTCATAACCTTTCCCTTTTAAGGGTATGAAAAGCGGTCGAGAGATGGGGAAGAAACCTTGCCATATCCAATCGACCAAGAGAACAGAAACTTCAGGATTTTCTGGCCTCCCTATTCCATAGAGGTACTGATAACTGATAACTGATAACTGATAATTGATAACTGATAACTGAAATGACTAATCGAGAAACAAAAACAGAAGAAAATAGCACTGCTAAAACCAGACAAATATTAGGAATGAAAGGTGCAGCAAGTGGAGAAACTAATATTTGGAAAATCCGCTTGCAACTAATGAAACCCATAACTTGGATTCCTTTAATCTGGGGAGTAGTTTGTGGAGCTGCATCTTCAGGAAATTATAGCTGGAATCTAGAAAATGTACTACAGTCTGCTACTTGTATGTTAATAGCAGGACCTTTGATGGCGGGTTATACGCAAACTTTAAATGATTTTTATGACAAAGAAATAGACGCTATTAATGAACCTTATCGACCGATTCCTTCAGGTGCAATTTCTATTCCTCAAGTTGTGACTCAAATTCTAGTTTTGTTACTATCAGGGGTTGGCATATCATATATTCTCGATTTGTGGGCTGGTCACGATTTTCCAATGATTACTATATTGTGTTTGTTCGGAGCATTTTTAGCTTATATTTATTCAGCACCTCCACTAAAGTTAAAACAAAATGGTTGGTTAGGAAATTATGCTTTAGGTTCTAGTTATATTGCTTTGCCTTGGTGGACTGGTCATGCTTTATTTGGAGAGTTAAATTTAACAATTGTAATTCTGACTTTGTTTTATAGTTTTGCTGGATTAGGAATTGCTGTAGTTAATGATTTTAAGAGTGTGGAAGGAGATGAAAAGTTGGGTTTAAAATCATTACCAGTTATGTTTGGCATTGGTACGGCGGCTTGGATTTGTGTATTAATGATTGATATTTTTCAAGCTGGAGTGGCAGCTTATTTAATTAGTATTCAAGAAAATTTGTATGCTGTAATTTTGCTATTGATGGTAATTCCTCAGATTACTTTTCAGGATATGTATTTTCTCAGAAATCCTCTAGAAAATGATGTGAAATATCAAGCAAGTGCCCAACCTTTTTTAGTATTAGGTATGTTAATTACTGGTTTAGCTCTGGGTCATGCAGGAGTTTAGTCTTTTCAGTTATTAGTTAATAAGAAGAAGCAAGAAGCAAGAAGGTTAAAGATTTTCTAATGTTGATATTATTAATTTGAACTGGAACCCGCCCTTACTATTAGACTTCTCTAATAAGACCCCACCCTTAAGGGCGGAGTTTAAATATAATCAATCCCACAGAAATCATCAATTATTTCCCCCTACTCCCTATTCCCTATTTTTTGAATTTTCAACAGACAGAATAAACTAGATTTCATCGAATGACAAAAAAACAAAAAAAGTCGATATTAGCAGTAAACGTCTAATTGGAATTGCCCTCAGTCGTTGGGTAGAATGGGTGAGTCAAATTCCGAATGTTACTGTCAAAGAAATTATTTCTTCAGACTTCCAGTGGGTAAGTTGAGAAGGGTATGTTTTGCTGCGTGTTTCTAGTCAAGAGTATGGAGAGTTTCTTGTTGTGAATGAAATGCAATTAAGGTAAAACAC
>NZ_JAAHGK010000814.1:0-3570 GCF_010672505.1 Okeania sp. SIO2B9
GTTGAGTTCAACAATTAATAATTAACAGATAAATTAAACAGTTAACTGGTATAGGATTTTGTCAATTTCGTCAGGCGATTGCTCCTATCTTGAGAGTTATATAAATTATATAGTCATTCCAGTTAAGATTGAGACAAGGGTTTCTTACCTTGAAAGAGTTTCACCTAAAAAAGTGTTCCAGTCTTATTCAGAATGACTATAAATAATTTTATAGATAACTTCAATTTGTATAACTCATAATTTTGATATGGGAGTCATATTTGAGTTTTGTAGAAAATATCCTGAAAAAAGGAGAGAGCTAACAAAAGTAAAATTTTGAGACTGTTTATCTATTTTGGGATTTTTTACAAATTCGACAATGATTGCCATAGTTAAAATTAAATTTAATAAATTTTACAAGTCATATAATGTTTTAAACCAGTTAATAAATATTTGAGCTTGGGGATGTTTGGGATTTAATATTCTTTCCATAACAGCATTATGTAATTGGCGACCGGGAGTATTTTGCCATGCTAACCATGTATGAATATTAGGTTTATCAGTATGATTTTCTATGAATGGCGCACCTTGATTTTTAGCTTATTTAACTGCTGTTTGTGCATAATTCCAAAGCAATTCTTTTTCGTCAGGAATTATATAAGTCAGAAATGTTTCTAACATTCCAGAAATTTTATTATCTGGCATCACCCAAACTCCAAATTTAACACCAAAACTTGTCTGATGAATTAGACCTATTTCTGGTAAATTTTCAGGAAAATCAGGAAGACTTGGTAAACAAACATTTCTAATACTTTGCCATCTATCCTTTGAATTATCATCTGCATCAACCATTAGACCTAATGCAGAAAGTCCAGATGCTTTTAACTCTGTAGAAATTACATTTTTATTTAGCAGTTTTTCTATGCCATCAAAGGATTCAATATATACAAATGGTTGTTTATTTTTATCTTCCCAAGGAATATCATTAGCTTCTATCAAATATGGAATAACTCTTTGATCCTCAGCACCCTCTACCAATAGTTTATTTTTAGGAGGTAATTTTCTTGTTTTTGTTGCCATTACTATCGCACCTCGATGTGACGTTGTGCAGCAATAACAATTTCAGGTTCTGTGAAAACTACAGAAGCATTTTTATTAGCTTCTATTCTGTGAATTGTAATTTCTTCACCCTCTAAATCTTCATTTTGAATAACATCAGCAAGACTACTCCAACAATCACTATTATGAGTAGTAGCAAATACTTGAACATCTAATTTTTTTGCTGTTTTCCAAATAAGTTTCCACATATCAGACATTGTAGAAAAATGTAAACCCGTATCAATTTCATCTACAAGTAACACTCCACCTTAAGCAGAAACAAGAGCGATAGCTAATGCTAAAATTCGCCACATTCCTTCTCCCATACTGCCAATAGGTATGGGTTGTTTTTGGTCAGAAACTTTTACTAGAAACCCACCTCTTGCTCCTACAATTCTATTATTATAACCGTATTTTTAAGGGCTTATTGAAGCAATACGTTCAATTTTAGATTCAATAATTTGCAGTGCTTCTAGGGTCAATGTTTCCTCTGGTGTTAAGACAATTTCATCAAATAATTGAGTAATTTCGTTAATATCTAAAGATAAAGGTGTAATAAATTGAGATTTTGTAACTGCTTTTGTAGCTATTCTAGATGACCTTAACATACGAATATCCATACCTCCATCTGGTGATAATCTGCGTCTTATGCTAACTTCTTTTTTTTTCCAATCAAGCATAAAAAAAATATCTTCTAATTCATCTATTTCTAGTTCATCAGTAATTTCTTCTGAATTATCCAATTCAGAACTCAATTCTTCTGAATCATCGAATAAAGCTTTTTTTTCATCCAATTTATTCGGTGAATCTACTTGTATTGAAGCAATTAGATTTTCCTGATATTTATCATTAGTTCCTACTATAGAAAATTTGCTTCCTACTGAAATTTCACGTCCATAGAAAAGGTGACAAATATCTAGCTGTTTAGAGCGTTCTTTCAATAAAAACTCTCCTCGATAAAACATAATTTTCTGGAATTGTTCGGGTTGGTACGAGCAATATAAAAGTTGAATAGCTTCTAAAATTGAAGTTTTTCCACTATTATTCATCCCCACCAACAAATTAACTCTGCTAAGTTGTTGAAGTTCAAAAGATTGGAAGCAACGAAAATTATTTATACTCAACGATTTCAACATATTTATTTCCTGTTTATATCTACTTAAAAATAAAAAAAAATTAATTTTAAGACGATAGTAAATTTTCAACTTTTTCTTTAAGAGATAGATAAATCCTTTTCAATTATAGCAATTTAAGTAAAGGTGAGGACATTTCTAAATTATCACACTCAGTCATCGATTATTTTTGACTTTTACTTTTTGACTTTTGCCTTGCGCGTAGCGCTATACACCCCAAACTCGATTTAGATTAATGTTTAAATAGTTATGAACCAGAACATCTCTAAATCCAGCTATTTGTCGCCATTGAATAAACGCTTCTACTCGCCATTGAGGTGATTCAAAATCATCAATAGAAATAAAGGTTGGCTCCCCTCCGGTAGTTAACCCCAAACCCAAACGTCTTAGTTTTTCCTCTACTTGCCGACCAAGGGTGTTAATTTTTTGCCATTGCGTTTCGGTATAAGGTTTGGTAGGTCTGGGTTTTTCTTGATAGCGAGAAACAGTAACGGAAAATTCCAGGTTAGACTCGGAAGGTTCGGTGGTGCCTCTTACTGGGTTTGCTGCAGTGGGTTCGGGAGTACAGACCAGAGGAATGTGATTTTCTGCTGTCAAAAAACCAGAGGTGATGTCTAGAACAACCCAACCAGCTCCTGGTAAATAAACCTCGGCCCAAGAGATAATTTTAGTTATAGCAATGTATAGAGAAACACTAAAAATATAATTTAGGTATTTATAGTTAATAATTTTACTGATTTTTTGAGATTTAATAATTATTTATTTATGAGTGGGTTAGCAGATAATAAATGGCTGTGATTAGAGGAATCAAAGATGATTTTTGAGTTGATTTTGATTGATTTTCATTCTTGGAACTTTGGCAAGAGATGTAATTATATTAGCATAAATAAATATAAATAATTACTATATCAAAATACTTACTTAGAAGTAATAAAATTTTATATATTATTTATATTTTTGAGAAAACATTATTTGACTACAAATAGGAAAAATTAGTTGACCGGAAGTTATGAGAATTTCTAATTGTCATCGAAATATTTTTTGCCAAATATTGATAAGTGAATTAACTGAAAATTGATGATTTTGATTTAGGCTGATTAGTAAGAAGATTAGTTAGTTATTGATGTAATTACCTCAATGAATAACCACTTCTCTAATCACTTTAATGGAAGGGAATTATGAATCCTACTGCTGAAAATATTTTAAAATTGGCTGCGCTAGCTACTGTTGTAGATGGTCAAGCCTCTGAACAAGAAAAGAACTTCATTGTTGATGATGGTTCCTATCTGTTGAGAACTTCTCCAGATGAAGTAAGACCCTTTATCGACCTATGTATTAGAATTTATCAATCTAAAGGTGC
>NZ_JAAHGK010000815.1:0-3567 GCF_010672505.1 Okeania sp. SIO2B9
GGTTAACTATGAATAGAACTTAACTGATAATATCTAACGTGGTCAGTTGAAATCTAATATTTTTTAATCTCGTGACAAAACAATATCATCTGACCTGTGTAAAATGTGGGACTTCTATTCCTATTTATGAATGTCCTGTCCATAATTTAGAAAATAAATTACAGAAGTCCCACAAATTTAAGATTTTTTATCACACTTTAGAGTTTTTTGGACTTTGTGACAGTTGTACTTTAACTTGAAGAAGGAGTCAGGAGACAGAAGACAGGAGACAGAATAAATTGCATGGGGATAGTCAACGACCGGCCACTTCATGTCTTAATAACCCCAAATAATTGTAGACACCGGGGGTGATGATGGGAATTTATACCCCATAAAGCTTCCTTCCAGGAGACAGTTCCGATGAGCAAAGCCAAAAAATTCTACTGACTTTGAACTGAATTTTTGCCATCTGCCACAATGGAACGCATACCTTCCAAAGTTGCTGGAATATTTCGGGGGTCCATGAACATAACTTTACTACTGTCACTACTACCAATTTTCTGACCCATATCCAAATAGTTTTGAGCCAATAAAAATTGGAGTGCTTCTTTAGCATTGGGGTCTTTATGGAGGGTTTTAGTAATAATTTCTAGTGCTTCTGAAGTTGCAGAAGCTCTTAATACTTGAGATTGACGTTCAGCTTGAGCTTTAAGAATAATTGCTTTTTGTTGTGCTTCTGCTTCTAAAATAGTTGCTTTTTGACGAGCTTCAGCATCAAGAACTTGTGATTCTGCTTTACCTCTAGCAGAGTTAATTGCAGAATCTCTTTCCCCTTCTGAAGTTAAAATTGCTGCCCGTTTTTGTCGCTCCGCAGTCATCTGTAATTCCATAGAATCTTGTACTGCTTTTGAAGGGCTAATATCTCGTAATTCTACCCTAGTTACTTTCACTCCCCAAGGGTCAGTAGCTATGTCTAATTCTCTGAGTAATACCTCATTAATTTCTGTGCGTGCTGTAAAGGTTTGGTCTAATTCTAATTTACCCATTTCTGCCCGAATTTGAGTTAGAACTAGATTAACCATTGCAGATTTAAGGTCTTCGACTTTGTAGTAGGCTTTTTCCAAATCCATAATCCGCCAATAAACCACAGCATCTACACTAATTGCTACGTTATCTCTAGTAATACATGGTTGAGGTGGAATATCTAATACTTTTTCCCGAATTGTTTCTTGATAAGAAATTCTATCTAAAAATGGGATAATAAATTTCAAACCAGCATCTAATTTTCTGCCATTATATTTACCTAAAGTTTCTACTAAAGCTTCGTTTCCTTGATTAATAACTTTGACACTTCCGGCTAAACTTGAACCACCTAAAGCTAAAAAGACTAACAAAAAAAACTGTTCCATTTTTAATCTCCTAATTATCTAATTAGTTGTTATCTCAATTGACTTTGGTGAGGGAGATAAACTGAAGAATTTAATAAATTTTCTGGCAGTACAAATAAAGTATTACCTTCACGTCTAACGACAATAACTTTTTCATGAGCAGCGATCGTGCTACTTTCATCGTCACATTTTGCCCGCCAAGAATTACCTTCATAAATTACTCGACCAGGCTGGCCTGGTAATATTTCTGTTAAAGTTTCTGCTTCCTGAGCATCTGCAATAGTCGCCACTGTATGATTGGGCAACAGGCGACGGAAGGCAAGAATAGAAGCTACAGAAAAAATCATCCACAAGGCCACTTGTACGCTAATACTAGGAATTAAGAGGGACACTCCTGCCACAACAAAGGCACTTAGTCCCATCATAAATTCAACAAAGGCTGTGGGTACGAGGAGTTCTAAAAAACAAAGAATTGACCCAGCCAGTAACCAAAATATCGTTGGATTTAATAGCATGGATAAATGGGAGTGGTGAGGTTAAATTTATGAGTGATTTTTCAGTAAAATTACTGTAGTTTGCTTTCATCACTAGCTAAAATTATTTCTTGACAAATAGTCAAGTATATAATTTATTTTATTCTGAAATTTATGAAGATAACTTCTATCTCAACATATCTTTGCGTCTTGACACAAAGAAATTCAGTTTGGAACCCTCCTAAATTATTTATCAACACCGAAAAAAACAATTCCTTATATAAGTTCTCAAATTAATATTTCTAGTATAATTTTTAATTTTTAATTTTTAAATATTGAGTTAATAAAATGTCTTCTACCCCACTAATTCATTGCCCAAATATTAACTGTCCTCATCCGGCCAATTCCTGGGGTCGCCAAGAGTGCGAAGCTTGCCAAACTCAATTAATCTATCGCTATTTATGGGCTGTTGATGCCGGAGTTGAGATTCCTGTTGGGGAGTTTCTGGGCGATCGCTACTATGTTGTAGCTCCACAAGTTTGGCTGGATACTAAACCTGCTCAACCTCCTTTTATGTATGAGGAGTTACCAGATAATATAACGCCATATTTACATTTATATCCCTATAAACTCCATACACCAGGGTTATATGGTTTTTATCAATATGGAGAAGAAGCTTATCCTAGAGACATTCTGTTGTTAGACAATGTTCCTCTAGACTCTCAAGGTCAGTTGTATCCTGCTTTTGTAGAGGCTTGGCCTACAGCAACTCCTGTACGTCAAGTTTACTGGTTATGGCAAATAATGCAGTTATGGAAACCTTTATCAAAAGAGCGCATGGCTTTCAGTCTTTTGACAAATAGTTTAAGGGTCGAAGGTTGGCGGTTACGACTATTAGAGTTGGACTTACAAAACCGTAACACTAAACATAGAGATTTAAGGATTTTTTGGTCTAATTTGATTCCTACTGCTCATACTCATATCCAACAGCCATTACAAGAGATTTGTCAGATGATTGGAGATATTGGGGAATCTCTGGAGGCGATCGCCCCTAAATTGAACCAACTCCTATTGGAACAGGCGGCCAAATTACCATTAAGTGCAGAAATAGTAGGAGCTACGGATACTGGGCCTGTGCGTCTCCATAATGAAGATTGTTGTTATCCAACGGAACAAGATTTAGCTAGCAAGCAATTGGTGCCCCATTTAGCAATGATTTGTGATGGGGTAGGTGGCCATGATGGCGGAGAGGTAGCTAGTCAACTAGCAGTACAGTCCATTAAAAGATTAGTACAAAATCTATTGACAGAAGTAGCCCAACAACAGGATTTAACTTCACCAGATTTGGTAATGAAACAACTTGAGGAAATTATTCGGGTAGTCAATAACATGATTGCCACTGAGAATAATGAACAAGGAAGAGAGTCCCGACAACGTATGGGCACAACATTAGTTATGGCGCTACAGTTGCCCCAACAGGTAAAACCTTCTCTAGAATCAAATCCGAATAATGCCCATGAATTGTACATAGCTAATTTGGGAGATAGTCGTGCCTATTGGCTAACTAAAAATGCTTGTCAATTGTTGACTGTGGATGATGATGTGGCTTCTAGGGAGGTGTGTCTCGGTCATTGTCTGTATTGGCAGGCATTACAACGTCGTGATGCGGGTGCCCTGACTCAGGCTCTTGGTACGAGGGATGGGGAGTTTATTTGTCCCACTATTCA
>NZ_JAAHGK010000816.1:0-3563 GCF_010672505.1 Okeania sp. SIO2B9
TGATTATTTTCAGTATTTATCGGATTAGTAATTCTGAGATTTTTAGATGAGTTACTACACTATACATTGATTGAAACTACTGGACCTGTTTTATTCCAACCTCTGCCTGAAAATATTCGCAGTGATGTTCAAACAATGGTAAATGGGGTGGCAGAACCATTTTCTACAGGCTTGAGTGGATTAATAATACTAGCAATTCTCTGGTTATGTAGATTAATATTAAATCCTAGTCACAGTGGGTTTCAAGACCAGCAGGGTCTGATATTTGTAATAGCAATTCTGATATCTGGTTTCGTATGGTTGGGAGTAATATGGTTAATTAGAAGCCAATATATTGGCTTGCTAGTAAGAAGCGCTGGTAAAGGAAGACTTGGTGTTTTGGATGTAGATATGCGGGCATTGAAGCGCTCGGTAGTAGAAACTTTGCAAAAAGGTACAGCAGAAGAAGATAAACGTTCCTGCATTGAGTTACTTAGTCAAATAGATAAAAAAAATGTAGGGGAAATACTGGCTCCACTTTTGCCGGTTATGTCATCTGAATTACAACGTCAAAGTCTCGAAGTAATGTTGAATCATCCTAACCCAACTTATCTCGAACAACTACGTTCCCTAGTTCAGACATCTATACCACCAGAAGTATTGGCTTTGGCTTTACGCTATATTTGGCTGACAGAATCAGAGCCAGAGATTAATCAAATACGACCTTATTTACAACCTTCAGTAGATCCAGTGGTAAGAGGTACTGCCGCAGCTTTAATTATGCGTCGAGGCGATCGAGGGCAAAAAGCTGAAGCTACTAATGTTTTACGCAGGATGATTACTTCCAAACTAGAAAAAGAAAGAGTTATGGGCGTTCGTGCTTTGGGGGAAGCAGATTATTTGCAAGGATTACGATTGTATGTCCCTAGTTTATTACAGGATGAATCGTTACGAGTGCGAAAGTATTGCATGGATGTAATTGCTGCTACTCGTTTGGAAAGCTACTACCCCTCTTTATTGCGAGGTTTGTCTTACAAATCTACTCGGGAAGCTGCGTTACAAGCATTGGTGAGGTTAGGTAATGATGGGATTCCGATGTTGGTAAAGTTGGCAGATGATTCTCATAAGTCAGATTTGGTCAGATTACAGGCTTGGAATGCTATTGGTGAAATTGGTACAATTGAAGCGCTGGATGCTCTGGTAAACAGAATGATGACTACCTGGGGTATAACACGCCGTAATATTCTGCGAAGATTGTTGACAATGCCAGGGGAAGTTGGAATTGAGGGGGTACTTGAACGGGTAGGTCGTAGCGGTGTAGAAATTTTAATTGAGCAAGAGTTGATGTTTATGGGGCAAGTTTATGCAGGTATAGTAGATTTGTCTAGGGTGGATATGACTTCTACTACTACTTTATCTCCTATCGTAGAGGAGGTTAATGGAAAACTGAGTACTGATTATACGCAAATGTTACTTCGGGCATTAAAATTGCTGGAGTTAGATGCTATAGAACGGTGTTTCTTATTAATGAAGTTTCTCTATCCATTGGGAGCTATTCAGGCAGCAGCTTTTAATATTAAGTCTGACTCACGTTCAAATTTAGCCCGTGGTTTAGAGATTTTAGATAATACTGTAGATATTTCCTGTAAGCGATCGCTGATTGATATTTTGGATCAAAACAGTTATGAGGAAAAGTTAAGTAGTTTGTCTGAGATGGTGGTTTATAAACTAATGGCTCCTAGCGAACGTTTACGGCATCTGTTAAATTTACGTCATTTTCTTTCTGATTGGGCTTTGGCTTGTTGTTTGCAGATGGCTCGTGCAGCTCGTTGGGGTTTAACTGCAGAGCAAACTTTAGTTTGTTTGCGTCATCCTACAGGTTTTGTGCGGGAGGCGGCTTTAGCTTATTTACGGATGGCATCTCAACGTGCTTTGGTTGAATTATTACCTAATTTGAGAAGTGACCCAGATCCTCTGGTAGCTGCTCAAGTAGAACAAATGATTGTTGAATTTGGTATTGGTTAACAATAGCAGGGTAGTTATCGTAATTTGGATAAGTAGATAGGCAAATTTGTTTGTATATCTACTATAAGAATACTCAATCTACTTGACTAAAATAATTTTCAAAAAAATCAAAGTCTCTCCCTAAAGTAGATTTGGTTATTGAGGTAATTAGCCTATAATCTACTAATAACTAGAGATACATTTTCTGTGCCGATTTTGCCTACTTCGGTTATGAATTATACCAATTTGGAAAAAGAATGTTACGAATAATCAGGGCAATTAAATGACTTTATAGGAGATGTCCCTTGAAGTAAAAATATCAATTCTGACCTAATAAATGGTATCAAAGCTATTTATTCTGTAAGTCGCCAATCTGACAGCTCCCCTACCTGACTCCTGACTTCCCCTCCTGGGAGGGGGAGGGGCGAGGGGTGGGTTGACTCCTAAGAAATAACCTATTTATTTGTAGCAAATATTTATCAATTTGGTATTATAAGGGTTTTCACATAGATAGACTACAGTGGCCAAAGCATTTTTCTACTGCCTCTGTTGGTGCGCATTCCCTCTCTTGGTTGACATTCTCATGGCGAGGAGACCTCGCCGGATTCCAACCGCTTGCGTCTGTCGCACCCCGTGGGGTCGCGCCGCTACTCCATTTTCTCTATCCCCTAAGCAAAAATAATTTTGTAGTCTACTTAAATGAAAAGCGCTGTAAATTAATTTTGTGGCGTTGTACAGTGACGAATAATACCAAATCCGGGTATAAAAAAAGGCTTGTCTTATCTCTCAATCCTATGTATCGTATAAAACTACCATTTTTTTTATACCCTCTTACTAGGGTAGATTTGGTATGATTTGAGATTTTTGATGAACAGGATTTTGGATTAATCAATTCCTGTAATGATTAATGTTAGGTTTTTTTTAGTCAAAGTCTAAACTATTTTTTGGCAATATCATTCCATAATATGCAACACCAATTTTGTATATATACCAGATACTTCTGATAACTTGCAGCAAGTATAAAAATTAAATCTCTTTTCCCTTTTTTTTCAAATACTTCTGTTTACCTTTTAGGTGACTTGTACAAAAAGTCTATTGATATGATTAATTTTAATTATGGGATAGTGTAAACTAAAGAAATGCAAGGTCATCTATCAAATGTTATCTGAACATTATTAACCATTAAAATTTGCTCAATAAAACGTGATTATTAAATTTGTTTATTCACCAAAGGGAAGGGTGTAAATGTTATGCTGACAAGTGTAGAGCGTCTTTTATTTATTAGAGCTGTCCCAATTTTTAGAGAATTAAGAGATGATTTCTTAGTACGTTTAGCTTCTGTTATGGATGAGCTATCTTTCCCTAGTAGTTATAGCATTTTTACTGAAGGGCAAGAGGGAAGGTCTCTTTATATTGTGGTATCTGGTAAAGTTAGAGTTCATTTGGCAGACAGGGAGTTAGCAAGGTTAGAACAAGGAGCTTGTTTTGGTGAAATGTCTTTGTTTGATGCTGAACCTCGTTCTGCTTCTGTAACTACTTTAGAAATTTGTGAATGTTTGATGTTAACTCAAATGCAACTT
>NZ_JAAHGK010000817.1:0-3563 GCF_010672505.1 Okeania sp. SIO2B9
CAATGGATTAAACTCTTTCATCAGTTTAGCCATTGGCAGGATGTTTACCATTGCTATTTCAAATGCCTATACTGTTTGCCTTATTTGCAACTCTGCGTGGATCGCCCTTTACTAATATTAACTACACTGTAGATGTACAAATATTTCCTCAAGAACAACTAGAGCGAATTCAGCCACAAGCTTATACAACTTCACCTCAAAATATATATGTTAATGATGGTGTCCACTTTCCGATTTTGGCCTTGATGCCTAGTGGTAATAAGTTAGTTGTTGGAGATAAAACTCACGTCGAATTTCAAACAGTAGAGGGTAAATCTCTAGAAACTCTGAAACAGGAATATAATCAAACTGAAGTTAAACCTACATGGACTATAACTAAAGGTTCAGAAAGAGTTCAAATTGATGGAGACGGTAACTTAGTAGCTTTACAACCAGGGGACGCTACAATTCAAGGTACTATCCCAGGAATTGCAGCAAACAAAGGATTTCTATTTATCAAAGCTCTTGGTCGTGTAGGTGCATTTGATGACAATGGGGCGATTCACTGGGATATATTAATTATGGTGATTGGTTTTGGAGTTAGTATCTATGCTAGTCAGACAATATCAGGAAAAGGACCTGGTGCTAACAATGCTAATCCTAATCAAGACTCCATCAACAAAATTACTCCCATTTTGTTTTCAGGAATATTTTTGTTTACTCCTTTACCAGCAGGTGTGCTACTTTATATGCTCATCGCTAATATATTTCAAACGGTTCAGGCTTTTATTTTATCTAAAGAACCATTACCTGAAAACCTGCAGAAATTAGTAGAAGAGTCACAACCAAAAACAACAAAAACAGGAAAGGGAAGAGAAGCACTACCCTTTGAACCAGGACGTTCTAAGAAGAAAGCTTAATGCTAGTAATGAACGATAGTTATTATATAGAGCAAGGACTAGACCAAGGAAAGCGATGGCTAGAGAAACTGCTAAACTTAGCAGAAATTCCAGCAAAAGTCATAGCTCAAGAGCAAGAAGACGGCTATTGGTTAATCATAGATGAGACTAATCTGACACAAGAACAAATTTCTACTCTACTAGGATTTGATGGCAAAGTAATTGATGCAATTCAGTACCTTGTTAATACAATTCTGAATATAGGTAACGATTCAGAACAACATTTGTCCTACACTGTGGAAATAGCAGGTTATCGAGTTCGCCGTCAAGAAGAACTCTTGTTAATAGCAGAGTATGCAGCAAAAAAAGTACGTTTGACTGGTGAAGAGCATGAGTTAACATCTCTATCTTCTGCCGAACGTCGTCAAATACATACTATGCTTCAAGACTGTGAAGATTTAGAAACTTACAGTCATGGACAGGAACCAGACCGCCGTTTAGTAGTGAAAATTAGAAGCTAACTACCAATAGAAAATATATAGAAAATATTTGGAGAAAAGAATGAGTTATAGAGATTAAAATCATTAGTGTAAGTAAAGCAAATTCAGAATTCTATCAAAAATGGAGCGAGAGGACTCCCGGTAAATCTGAGATTATACCGGGAGATGGATCGCGACCAAACAAACAATAAGCACTCCATTAAGAAAGTATCTGTAAAATAAATCTTAAGAGATGCTCAAAAGTTTAGGTTTTACTGGGTTACGGTGAATCACAAAGCTAACTATTAACTTTAACCATGTAATCTGCGCAATCCAAATCGTGAGGTTTGGGAGTCTCACGTTATAATCGCGAGATTTAATGGGAGAGGATGTCAAACTCAGAATTCTGAATAGCTGATATGGAATAAGTGAGGTATAAGGAAGATGGAAGTAATACATATTCCCAGTCTACTAAAAAAAACTGAGCAGACTGAGGCTATTAAGTTTGAAGAATTTATATCAGACTTGGACACACTGACTCCAGTTAGAGGCTATTTACAAGTAACTCATCATGGCAATTATCTGGAAGTTAAAGGAAAATCAGAAACAATTATTACTCTCACTTGTGATAGATGTTTAAAACAGTACAACTATAAATTGGCGATCGCTCCAAAAGAATTAATTTGGTTTCAAGAAATTAAAGAGCAAAAGGATTTATTTCAGATAGAAGTAGAAAATTCTGTGGAAGATTTGGTGGAAACTTTACCTCCAGATGGATATTTTAACCCTAAAGAATGGGTATATGAACAGTTGTGTTTGGCAGTTCCTCCCAGAAAGTTATGCGATAAAAATTGCCAGGGAATTAAATTATCTGAAAAAAATGGCTCTTCATTAATGATAGACCGGCGATGGGCTGGTTTAGAATCTATCAAAAAACAACTGAATATAAATAATAATTGAAATTTTAATCAGAACAGTTAGCTGTTAAATATTAAATATAAAAAAATGTTTTTTACTGGCAATACACTGAAGATTATCAAAGTGGCAACTGACAAAAAAATATTATGAGTTTTCAAGAAGAATTTGAACTACTACTACGTTCGCGCTACTCGATAATTTATATCCAAACTAGGGAAGAAGAGCGAGTCGAAAATGCAATTATTCAATCAGCAAAAAGACAGGCTAATAGAGCGGTTTATATATGGGATTTTGTCGAAGGATATCAAAATAATCCTAATGATATAGGGTGGGGAAAAAGAAATCCTCTCCAAGGTTTAGAGCTTTTGGAAAAGTTACCGGAATCTGCTCCGGCAGTCTTTATTTTGCGTGATTTTCAAAGATTTTTGGAAGATATTTCTATTTCGAGAAAACTACGAAATTTGGCAAAAAAGTTAAAATCTCAACCTAAAAATCTAGTTATTCTTGCTCCTCAAATATCTGTTCCAGAAGATTTAACTGAAGTTATCACAATTATAGAATTCCCACTGCCAAATAGTCAAGAAATTTCCCAAGAGGTAGAACATCTATTAGTGGCAATGGGTCAATCTTTAGACAAACGTTTATTAGATGAAGTTGTTCGAGCAGCTCAAGGATTATCTATTGAAAGAATTAGAAGAGTTTTGGCTAAGGCAATTGCTACTCACGGAGAACTACAGCTTAATGATGTTGATTTAATATTAGAAGAAAAACGTCAAAATATCCGCCAAACTCAAATATTAGATTTCTATCCTGCTCGTGAAAATATTTCTGATATTGGGGGTTTAGATAACCTTAAAGATTGGTTATTGCGACGTGGAGGAGCATTTTCTGAAAGGGCCAGACAATATGGTTTGCCTCATCCAAGAGGTTTACTTTTGGTAGGAATACAAGGTACTGGCAAATCTCTTACTGCTAAAGCGATCGCTCATCATTGGCATTTGCCTCTACTACGTTTGGACGTGGGACGTTTGTTTGGAGGGTTGGTCGGAGAGTCGGAGTCTCGTACAAGACAGATGATTTCTATTGCGGAAGCTTTAGCACCTTGTGTTCTCTGGATCGATGAAATTGATAAGGGTTTTGCAGGGTTGAAAAGTCAAGGAGATGCTGGTACTACCAGTCGTGTTTTTGGTACATTTATTACTTGGTTAGCTGAGAAAAAATCTCCTGTATTTGTGGTAGCTACTGCTAATAATATTCAATCTTTACCTCCTGAGATATTAAGAAAGGA
>NZ_JAAHGK010000818.1:0-3558 GCF_010672505.1 Okeania sp. SIO2B9
TCAAAAGTCAAAAGTAAGATTTTATCAGCTCAAAACTTTAATCCTACTTTTGACTTTTGACTTTTGAATTTTGACTTAATAACTATGTTACCAACTGACTTACTTTCTCATCGGCAAACAGGAGAAACAATTATTCCTCAAAAACTCAAAATTGATGCTAAAAATTTAGCCATTGCCACAGAGATGATTAACTCTTTTGAAGAAACAGTAGGCAAAACTCAAGGAGAACTCGATAAACGTTTACAAGAAATTGAAGGAGATGACCCCAACTATCGCTTCAAAAGAGGATTAGCACATATGTTGAGAGGCAGTTTTTCTACTTTTGAAATTATCAGTCCTCTGGAACCAATAGAATTAAGAAAACGTGTTTTTACTACAGCAGCAGAAGTTGTTCCTAGTATCCAATCAACAGAATTAACTCTAGAAAAATTAGCCGCACAAATTAGTCAAGAATTAAACCGAGAAGTTGTGCCTGATGAAATTAAAAAAGGTCTCTATGCTGACTTACAAGAAAATAGAATTTTGACTCAATTTGATGCTCCCACATCAGAGGCATTATTACATAGATATAATCTGTCTCAAGTACAAGGTATTTTTTACAAAGCTAGTCATATTGAATTGAATGCTCATCGCAACGACCCAGGAGAATACAAACTCTTATTTAGGTATGTAAAACTCTTTCAATTAATGACTTATATAGAAGGAGATGCTGACCATGGTTTTACTCTTACAATTGATGGTCCTTATAGTTTATTTAAACCTAGTACTCGTTACGGTTTAGCACTAGCAAAAATGTTGCCCGCATTACTACACGTTACAAAATGGAGTTTACACGCAACCTTACAAAATCGCGATACCTATAGTGGAGCTTGGAAAAAAGGTCGATTTAGCCTTAACTCTGATTGCGATCTAGTTAGTCATTATCCACCAGGAAAACCCTACGATAGTATGTTAGAAGCATCATTTGCAGAACGTTGGGCTAAGTTAAAAACCGAGTGGAAGTTAGAAAGAGAAGTTGATTTAATTCCAATTCCTGGTAGTGTAATGATTCCTGACTTTAGACTGGTACATCCCAGTGGGCAATCATATTTATTAGAAATAGTTGGATATTGGCGACCGGAATATTTAAAAAAGAAATTTTATCAGGTGCAGAGTGCTGAGTGCGATAATTTAATATTGGCAGTTTCTGAACGACTAAATTTGGAAAAAGCTGGTGTAAAAGTGAAAGATGTGCCAGTACCTATTGTCTGGTTTAAGGATAAGTTATTACCTAAATCAGTCTTAGAAGTTTTGGAATCTATTTAATGTTCGGTAATGGGTAATTGATAATAGTTCAAAAAACATTGATTGTCGGTGGAAAAATTGACTTATTGAACTTGAAGAAGGAAACAGGAGACAGGAGACAGGAGACAGGAGGAAAATAGTCAATCTATTTCTCAATCTAGAAAAACCTTAACCGATGCAAAATTTTGTGCCACCTTTGAGAATGGTAATGTTGTTTTTCGAGGAGAAGGAAATAATAATCAGCAAGTAATTTACCTTTATATTAATGGTTATCTAAAAACTATAGCTAACCACAATACTGCCATGCCAGAAGGTACAGGAAAATTTACTCAGTTTGGAATTTGCCCTGCATTTGATCAAGATAACGTAGTATTTATTGCTGAAGGGAGTGAAGATCAACAGGGAATATATATTTCTATAGATGGTTTTCTCTCAAAAGTGACAAATAGAAAAACTAGCATTCCTAAGGGTTTTGAACAACGGCGTTAAGCAAATTAATGCCTCTAGAGAAAACTTTTATTCAAAGACTATCCGCTATATCTTTACTCTTAATCTCCATTGCTTTCTCAATTAATGAGTTAATTCTATATATAGAATCTATCTTGTCTGTTCCTAAAATCTTTGTTTTATTTATAGAACCCATTTGATATCTTTGTGCGCGGTATGTGCTTTTGGTATAGGAGTCAGAACTCAGAACTCAGAAGTCACGAAATTCAGAAATAGAATAGGGGAAAAAGGTAGAAAAATGCTCCCTACTCCCTATCTTTTATATAAATAGATAGCAAATAGGTTCTATATATCAGGCGATCGCCCTTGATTTACTAGTCATTTCATATTCCAGTCAGGTCAAAAAAAAAATCAAAAATCAATACACACTGCCAACATTTTGATTTACAAAAATTTGTTTATATACTATAATAAGAGTTTTGGCAGATAAATATTCTCTACTCAAGGCCGATATGACAACGCAAAGTCGTAAAGGGCCTTCCAAGCGGAGGAGTATGAAAAAGTGTGCTAACAGTATAATTGCTTATTTAATTTTCTTACCCACAAGAAATTCCTACCTAAGTGTATGGATTTACCGATTGGGATCAATAAAATCAATAGTTATTCTGTGACCACTAGAGAGTAATAGAAATAAAAAGCTGAAAGAAAATGGTATTCCTCGAAATTATAGGAGTAATCTTCAAAAGATAACTCTGTTAATAGGGGGAATTAAAATTATCATCTTCTACTTCCTATACAAGTAGAATACTGCTAAATATTTATAGTTAATCCTGAAGGATATATCCTTCAGAAAAGCTAACTAATATAAATTCAATCAAAGTTTATTCACTATACAAAACAGGAGGTAACGTCATGAAAATCAAAACTCAACTACATACCGAAGCTGTAAAAATAGCTTTGCTTTCCCTATCAGAGATGGAACTATATAATACTATTCATAATTGGCTTGAACGAATATCTCAAAAAGATTGGGAAGCAGAATTATTAGATGAAATGCAGTTTGCTTTAGGTTATGAATTAGAGTCAGGAGAAACTCTACAATCTTATAGAAGTTGGGATGAATTGATGTATTGTGAACCTGACTGTGAAGATGTCTACTTAATCGCGCCATCACCTTTGAAATTACACAGATATATAGAGCAGATGGACTCACATTCTTTTTATCACAATATAATTTATATTGCTGGAAAAGCTTATAGTGAAGGAGAAATGGGTTATCCACCAAATGCCTTTTGTGATGGGTATCAATTTATGGAAAACTTAGTTGCTAGTCTCAGAAAAAATCAACCTTGCCAAGAAAAAAATTATCCTTCAGAAATTTTCAGAATTGTGAATCAAACTCCAAATAATGAACAGTTTTTTCAAGTATCAGAACATTGGCGGACTTACAATGGAGATCAAGTAACTGATTTTGTGCTTTTGACCTCTAATTAGTAATTGCAGGAAGAAACAGGCAAGTACATAAATAAGTTTGTTTATGGTATTTATGATGGGTTATCTGATGTGATAATCCATATTCTTATTAAGAATATTTCGTCTTTTTTACTAAAAAAAACAGAATTTGGGATGTACTTTCTCAAGCCTATTCATAAATACTAAAAAGCTGACTACTGATGCACTTCAATGCTAACTTGCTATATCTATAGCAATCCTATTTCAGTTATGAAAAAAAATCTTTGAATTTAGGAAACAGGGAATAGGGGTAAAAGTTTCAGGGTTTTTATATATCCTGAGATTTTTTACAAATGATTTATGATTGCTATACAT
>NZ_JAAHGK010000819.1:0-3557 GCF_010672505.1 Okeania sp. SIO2B9
GGAAATGTTTTTTTTCATTTTTTCTTATCTTGGTGCGGTTTCTGTTACATCTGTCGCCGACACGGGTTCGCACCGCTTTTCCCTGTTCCCTGCTATAACAATGTTTGGAGCAACCCTTGTGTCAAACCCGATCATCATGAGGGTTGTCCACAATATGATTGGGGTGTTAAGTAAGAAGGTTTTAGGTTGTAGGTAGCGCAGTCAGGAATAAGGATTTTATTATCTACACAAGTTAAATTATCCAAATTCAAAATTATGTGAGTTATTCAAAAAAAATCTGGACTTTATTGAGTCCTCATTCCTAGGTTTTTCTCACTTAGAACCTGCCACCTCCCGATTATAGGTCTTGGATAGGACTGTAAACTTTTTTCACCTAACACCTATCACCTTCTTTTTTCCCTCTAAACCTCACCTCGCACTTCTTCAATTACCCCATCACGCAGGAGAACTTCTACTTGCATTTTCTTGATCAAATTATCTCCTACATCCGCAGTAAATACACTTTCAATTTGACCTTGACTAACTTCTTGCTCTAATTCCAAAGTTTGTACTTGTTGTAATTGTTGTAAAGCTTGATTTTTCTGCTCTACAAACTCATTTTTCTTTTGGCCGATCTGTGCTTGTATATTATTAATCTGCTGTTGTACTTGAGGGCCTGGAGGTTGTACACTTTGCTTTCTAATTTCAGCAATTGCCTTTTGCCCTTGTATTTCAATCTGTTGTAATTGGCTATCTAAATTATTAATTTGGGTTTGTAGTTGTTGTTGGGCTTCTTCTTTCCAGCGTGGGGTAACGACTACTCTAACGTTAATCGCTCGCTTTAAAAGTAATTGTGTTTGAGAATACTCCATAAAAATTGTTCTTGTCAGTTTATTTTTGTTTGCACATAAGGACGAGAATATTGATTTTAGACTTTAAGATTTCAGAACATCTAGATGATACTCAATCCAAAATCTAAAATCTCCAAAGTCATTAATCAAACATTTTGTTAATCATATCGCGGTAATGGTCCGTGACAGTGGGACGTTTGATCTTCATCGTTTGGGTTGTCATGCCATTTTCTACCGTAAACGGTTCCAGAATCAAGCGAAATGGTCCAATACGGTCATCAGGCCGATATCCGGGGCGATTTTTTACCTCCCGATTCAATTCCTGGCGGAACAATTCTTGAATCGTCTGACTTTCCCAATCAATCTGTGGTTGAGATTCTGAAGGATTAAGTTGAATAGCCCATTGTTCCACTGCTTCAATATTAGGCACGACTAAAGCACCCAAAAATTTCTGGTCTTGCCCCACCAGCATAATTTGGTCAATATATTGACTGCGGGCACAAGCATCTTCAATGGGCTGAGGTTCAATATTTTCCCCATTAGTCAGAACAATTGTATCTTTTGCCCGACCAGTTAATACCAAATCATTATCTGGAGTTATCCAACCAATATCGCCAGTATTAAACCAACCTTCGGAGTCAATAACTTTCTCAGTAGCTTCGGGATTTTGATAATAACCAGCCATTATTTGTGGCCCTCTTGCCCAAACCACACCTTTATTACCAACTGTCAGAGTTTTGTTAGTTTCTGGATCTACTACTTTAATCTCAGTAGCTGGAATGGGTTTACCAGCAGACCCCCGGAGATTGTTCCAATAGTGTCGAACAGTCAAAACTGGAGAAGTTTCGGTTAAACCATATCCTACCAATAAGCCTATACCAACTATTTCAAAGAAATTTTCTAAGTGCATCGCTAGAGAACCACCCCCACTTATGGCAAATTTCAGGCGACCCCCAGTAGCTTGGCGGATTTTTTGATAAATGATTTTTTCTCCCAGACTATGAAGAGGTAATAATACCCAACTTTGCAAAGTAGCCAGCAATTTCTGAGACTGAGATGGTGGGTCAAGTTGCAAAACTAATCCTTGACTAATACGCCTAGCTTCAATGTAACGTTGACTTATGCCCAGGAAAAATTGAGCTAATTTTTGTTTATTGGCTGGTTGTTCTCTGAGTTGTTTTTGTACTCCTTCATAAATTAATTCCCAAACTCTAGGCACACTGGTCACATAGTGGGGTTTATATTCTTGGAAGTCTTTTTTCAGAGAACGTTTATTGGTATAAATTTGGGTACAACCTTGGGAGAGGAAAAAATATTCTCCTGTCCTACCAAAAGTATGCCAAGTAGGTAGGATGTTTAGGCTGCATTCTCCTGGATTGGGTTGAATAAGTGCCCCTAGAACATTAATTTGATAGAGCAGGTTGCCATGAGTCAGCATTACACCTTTGGGTTTGCCAGTTGTGCCAGAAGTGTAGAGCAAAGTAGCAAGAGTTTCCAGGTTTTGCTTAGTGGGTTTCAGGGGGCGGTCTTCTCCTGTAGCAATGACTTGAGAAAATTTGACTACAGGTAGGTTTTCCTCAGGGTTTGGCTCTTCATCGGATAGCAGAATAATTAAATGTATAGGTAAGTCTTGCAGGCGATCGCTCAATTTTTTCAACAAGGCCAAATTTTCCACGACTAAACTCACACTGCCACTATGTTGAAGAATATAAGCCAATTCTTCGATATCTGCAGTCCCACTTCTCACCACATCTGCTGCCCCTGCAGCAATAATACCTTGGTCGGCAATCATCCACCGAGGGCTATTGTCAGCAAATAAGGCCACTCTCGGAGGTATTGACGCTTCATTTTCCGTAGGGACAACCCCCAATGATTGTAAACCAGCAGCAAATTTTTGAATCTGTTGGTTTAATTCTGCATAAGTAAATTTGACTTCTGGTTTGGCATGGGGGTCATGGAGGGCGATGGTCTGATTATAATGTTTGGCAGCCAGTGGCCATATTTCTGAGAGAGATTGAACTGAATCGTAGATTGTTACTTGCTTGAGATTGGCACGTTCGCGATCGCTCATTTGCCAGGAGGTGGGAGATTGTATAGATGTCATTATCTGCTTCCTAAAACTATTGGTGATAAATCTAGTATCTGAGAATTTTGGATAAGTTTGCTAATTTTAGGGACAGTTTGTCAACTTGAATATTCAACTACAGGGAAAAATTAGCCAGAGATTACTTTTGACTTCTCAGTTGCGCATAGCGCTATCGTAAAAGATAATTTTGGGACAAAGAAATATGGAACTTTGGGATATTTCTGCCATTGACCAACACGCTCATAATTTATTGAAACCAGAAGCAATTGCTCGTTATTCTTATGTTGCTGCTTTTACAGAAGTTTATCATCCAGATATTATTAATTATCATGCTTGTTATACCCTATTTTATCGTCGAAGTTTGCGGGATATGGCAGACTTATTAAATTGTGAACCGCAAGAATCAGAAATATTAGCTAAACGAGATAATTTAGGGTTAGAAAATTTAACCAAAACTTGTTTTAATGGTGCAAATTTAGAGAGTATTTTGTTAGATAATGGCTTTCTCCCAGAGCAAATTTTACCTTAGTAATGACATCAAAAATTTTTGGGTATCAGGGAATTATTAAGAATAGAAAATATTGCCCAAAATCTCATACCTCAAGGAACTGGAATTGGAATTAGTTTGTTTGTAATTGCAG
>NZ_JAAHGK010000082.1:0-10861 GCF_010672505.1 Okeania sp. SIO2B9
AAACTTGTCAGGAACTTTATCGGGACTTTCAATAAAAAAACCGAAAATGCCTCTAATGTTATAGATGGATAAATTAAGTATTAACTTGTTCGTTAATGATTATTTTATTGGTTTGTGTGTTGTAATTAGTTTCAGCTTCTTCTACTTGAGGAAGCTATTTTTTTTGATACCCTGAAATACTTTATTTAGATCAAGTCCTATTGATTTTGGTAGTAAGTATTTGTACAGTTTCGCTTACCGAAAAATTGTGGTCTAAAGCTTCCCCTTTTCAGAGGATAAAAAGCGGTCGATCTTCGGAGCTTCCCGTAGGGTGGGATGGCGAGGTCTGGGAGCCATATCCATCAGACCAAGAGAAAAGAAGATTCCATATTTTCAAGCCTCCTTATTACAGAAGGTGCTGATAACTGATAACTGATAACTGAAATGACTACATTCGCCGACATAATATCCACCTCAACTCTACAGGTGGTCTAGCATTAGCTAGAGGAAATATATCTCTACCAGTCGCCCAACTTTCAAACCAACTTGTAGGAGGCCAAGCTGTTTGAGGCAGATGTTGACGTTCATATTCTATAACTAACTCATTAGAAACGATCGCTAAGGGTAAACCATGCATCGCTGTGGCAAACTCCTTAGCAGTGAACAAACTCGACCAAGATAACTGTGCCATCTCTCGGACTAACTCATCCGGTACATACCCATCTACGGTTAAAAATATATTGAACAGAAGCATACCACCAGGACAAATAAAATCAGACATTTTTGCTAGAAATAACCGCAGTTGCTCTACATCGCGAAAATGAGATACTACTTCTGTGGCGATCGACAACTGATAAAAAGCTGGCTGCATTCGTGTCAGTGGGTCGAGAATATCTCCCTTAACCACATTCATAGATAAATTTTCTGTAGCGATCGCTGTTTGCAACTGTTCAATAAAAGCAGGCGTTAACTCTAAAACATCTACAGAATGACCTTTTCGTGCCAAAGGTAAAGCATTCCTACCCGTTCCCCCACCCACATCTAATATTTTTAATGAAGTGTTTTTACGAAATTCTGCCACAGTTGCTAATACTCTAGCATCAGGGTGAGAACCAAACAAGGGAGGCTTTCTCTTCTCTACCCAAGACTTGTACTGTTCCTCTAAAGTTGGGCTACGAACAGTTACTTGGCAAGCCATACCTTTTTTGGGAGGCTTCACTAATTCATACTGAATAACTAATATTGAACTTGTAGAAATATTAAACCCCTCTGCCAACTTCCTTTCTATCATTTGACGCAATTGTAGTTGTCTTTCCTTGGGCATTGGTCTACCCAGGTGAGAAAATAAGCTTTCTACAATATTTATGTAATGCTCAAGCATACCAGGCAGACATGGAAATGCCAACTCACCACCTCCTGAAATATAGCTATCAAGCTTATATATAACAGCTTTTTTGAGAATAGCTGGAGAAGTTACAAGTGGCAGTTGGTCACTTATGAATAATGTCTGTTCCTGGTTCATCAGCAGATTCTGCTTTAATTAATTTTTTGACAGTTTAGTATAATATTATTGACATCAACTAACTATTGTTGAAGAAGGAAGTCTGAAGTTAATTTTTACTTTTAACTTCTAATTAGTCCCTGTAAAAACTATTTCTGGAAATTTTGATTGAACTTCTGTCATTGGCCGTCTTCTTCCCTCTTCTTGCCAGTAGTTAATTATCTCAGTAGCTTGATTGAGAAGATCGACCCGGTCTGATTCATTAATCCAATGTTTGGCTTCTATTTCTTTTCTTAATTCTTCCCAAGCATCATTACGAGGCCAGAAAAAGTAACAAGTTAAGGGGCTAGTACCATTTCCTACCACTTGATCTACCGCAAGTGCTACATTATCTTCTAACCAAACTACTTTAAGTATAAATTTGGACAATTTACCTCCAGAGCCAATATTAGGCTTATTTCAAAACTTTGCACAATATTTAATCTTACCACGGAAATTGAGTGATGGACAAAGCAATTTTAGTTTTTGATATTGATGGTGTAATTCGGAATGTTGGAGGGTCTTATCGACGGGCGATCGCGGATACGGTAGAGCATTTTACATCCGGCGCTTTTTGCCCCACTTTGACAGATATTGACCAACTAAAATCTGAGGGAGTTTGGAATAATGACTGGGAGGCTTCGCGAGAGTTAATTTATCGGTATTTTGAAGGCCAAGGTCAAAAAAGAGAGGATGTTGGTTTAGATTATCAAAAGTTAGTGGCTTTTTTTCAGTCTCGTTATCGAGGTCCACATGAAGATAATTGGACTGGTTATATTTGTACGGAACCGTTGTTAGTGAGTTCTGATTATTTTCAGAGATTGACAGCAGCAGGATTTTTTTGGGGATTTTTTAGTGGGGCAATGCGCGCAGAAGCTGCTTATGTTTTGGAAGGTAAGTTAGGGTTGAGTTCTCCTGTAGTAGTGGCGATGGAGGATGGACCAGGAAAACCTGACCCCACGGGGTTATTTGCAGTATTGGAGACATTGGAAAAACAGAATGGTTTAGCTGAAAATCTACCTGTGATTTATGCTGGCGATACAGTGGGAGATATGTATACGGTGGAGAATGCTCGTCTAGCGATGCCGTCGAGAAATTGGATAGGGGTGGGTGTGTTGCCTCCCCATGTGCAGGAAAGTCAGACAAGGCGAGAGACTTATAGTGCAAAACTATTGGAGGCAGGGGCAAAGGTGGTTTTGAGTAATATTGAAGAATTGTCTGAAGAAGCGATCGCTCGCGCTTTGTTGAAGAAGGAAGAAGTGGATGGGGACTCAAACCCTAAGCAATTGTAAACACTGTATAGAACCCTTATGGGATCTATTTAAAAATAGAGGGAGAGTGTGGGAGGTGTGGGAGGTGTGGGAGGTGTAGGAGGTGTGGGAGGTGTGGGAGGTGTGGGAGGTGTGGGAGGTGTGGGGAGCAAATTTCAACCATTGCCAGACACTGATTATGGCACGGATACACGGATAAAGAACGGATAAAGATTGGTGAATCCGTACATCTGTGGCCAAATCCTGGTCTAGCAATGGGGATGGCAGTGACACCTTAAAAAGGAAGATCATCCCACTGCTGTTGCTGCTTTTGTGCCTTCAACCAGTCAGGGACATAAATCCATTGATAATTGCGAGGATACTTGAGAGCGGAAGGAGAGGGAAATACCCGCCGAAACCGCAAACTCCGATCGCCAAAATTAATCAATAAACCAATAGACAAACCTGTGTGATTGAGATAAGTAATCACTTGGCCTAAATACTTTTGATGCAAAGTTGCAAAAGCCTTGATTTCTAAAATAACCTCTTCCTCAACAATGAAATCAGGAATATAAAAGCCCAACAAATTATCCGATTCATAAATAGGCAATTTTTCTTGAGGTTTAAAACCAACTCCCTCATTTGTTAACTGTTGTTCAAGCGATCGCTGATAAATTTCTTCCCGATAACCAGGCCCCAACTTATTATGAACAGTCATAGCTGCCCCAATAATCTTATAGGTTAAATCCTCATGTACTGCTTTGACTCTACCTCTCATATTTGCACCTTCAGATCAAGAAAAAAATCTAAAACTATTTTGGCATAACCTCCAACCCCTATAGCTAGACCAGGATTTGGCCACGGATATACAGATTAGCCAATCTTTAGATCCGTGTATCCGTGGCATCATCTTTATCCCTGTATCTGTGGCATCATCAGTGTCTGGCATCCGTGGCATCATCTTTATCCCTGTATCTGTGGCATCACCAGTGTCTGACATCCGTGACATCATCTTTTTTATCCCTGTATCCGTGGCATCATCAGTGTCTGACATCCGTGACATCATCTTTTTTATCCCTGTATCTGTGGCATCATCAGTGTCTGACATCCGTGACATCATCTTTTTTATCCCTGTATCCGTGGCATCATCAGTGTCTGCCGTGGCATCATCAGTGTCTGACAGAGGATGGGGTTGAGTCTCAACTCCCTACTTCAATTAACTAGGTTCTGGAATTGTGATATCTATTGAAGTAATTTTAAGATCGTTTCCGAGACTACTCAGAGGTGGTTGAATTGCTTCTTTATTACCAACCACTAAAGTTACAATTTTGTCTGGTTGCAAATATTTTTGAGCTACTCTTTGCACATCCTCAACGGTAATATTTTCTATTTCCTGACGATAACGGAAAATAAAATCTTTAGGATAATCATAATATTCATATCTCATCAAACGGGATAAAGTTTGAGCTGGATCTTGAAAGTTGAAAATAAATGAGTTGAGAGTTGAATCTTTAGCATGGGTCAGTTCTTCTTTTGTAATAGGTTGAGTGCGAATACGTTCAATTTCTTCATTAACAGATTTGATAAATGGTACAGTTGCATCCGAACGTGTTTCACCCCCAGCTATAAATACTCCTGGATAATCATAGTTAGGACTCCAATAAGCAGAAACTGAATAAGCTAAACCTTGACGCGATCGAATATTATTAAACAAGCGTCCCCCCAAACCATTAAGTACCTCATTCATTACACTCAAAGCTGTATAATCAGGATTATCTAATTTTCCGCCTAAGTGACCCATTTGTACATAACTTTGAGTTAGCTGAGGTTGGTCAATAAAAAACATATCACCGACTTGAGCTTGACTAACATTTGGTAGGGGAGGTTTCACTGCTTTAATGCTTGGTTGCCAATTGCCAAATTTTTCTGTAATGAGCGATCGCATCTGTTTTGTCTGAAAATCTCCTACTACTCCCAAAATTATATTCTCAGGATGGAAATATTTAGCATAGAAATCAATTAAATCTTCCTGGGAAATGTTGTTGAGGGTTTCATATTCAACGTTTCGAGCATAAGGACTTTGTGCTCCATAAATCAATTTTTGGAACTCACGACCAACAATAGATTCAGGGTCGTCATTCCGACGAGCAATTGCACCTTGCCATTGTTGTTTGTAAAACTCTAGCTTTGCTGGAGCAAATACGGGTTCGCGAATTACTTCGGTAAATAATCCAAATACTTCTGTCAAGTCTTCAGTGAGACAACTAAATCTGGCACTACCAGCAGTACCGCCGATACTTGTTTCTACTACTGCTGCTTTTTGTTCGAGTATTTGATTTATTTTGTCAGGGGAATGTTTACTTGTACCACCTGTACGCATAACAGTACCAGTTAAGTCTGCTAACCCTGCTTTATTTTCTGGTTCAAATCTTGAACCTGTCCGGAATATTGCTCTACCACCTATGAGGGGTAATTCATGGTCTTCCATGAGATAGACAACGATGCCATTATCAAGTTGAAAGCGAGTGTACTCTGGTATTTCTAATTCTGGTAGTGGGGGAAATTCCAGTTCGGTATAATGTTTGGCTGGAGTTAGAGCTATGGCTGGTATTTGCCCTAAAATAGCTAACAGCATTACTACGGCTAAAAATGCTGTGATGAAAATTTTGGATCTAGTAATTTTCCTTTTGTAGTTAGAAAACATTGTTTGTTTTGGTATGAAAGGGAATAGGGAATAGGGAACAGGGAACAGGGAACAGACGTAGGTAGGGTTGAGGAACCGAAACCCAACGTAAGCAAGCTTTTGTTGGGTTTCACTGCCGTTCAACCCAACCTACATTTTTAGGCGTGTCAGTCTAGTAGGGTGTGTTAGCGCTAGCGTAACACACCAAGACTCTATATATAGTGCCTTTGCGTAAGTCCTGAACTTTTAACTTTTGACTTTTGACTTTTAATTTTTGACTTCACTTTTGACTTTTGAATTTTGAATTTTGACTTCACTTGGGAAGTAGTCTGCCAATAGTACGGTTTTCGGCAACAAAAGTTTTTTGAGCCACACGCATAATATCTTCTATCGTTACTGCATTAATGGCATCTAACTCTTTAAATAGATTTTGCCACGAACCAGTTTTAACTTCGTAGCTCAAGAGAGCAGAAGCCATTCCTGTATTAGAATCGAGAGAGCGCAATAAACCTGCCCGTGCTTGAGTTTTCACCCTTTCTAATTCTTGCTGAGAAACTGGCTCTGTTTTCAGTTTTTCAATTTCTGTCTGCAAAGCTGCTCCGACTTCATCTACATTACTATTGGGAGCAGTCATAGTATAAAATAGCATCAGATGTGGATATTTATCTCCTGGATAACCACCTGTTCCTCTTGCTACCAGGGCTATTCGCTGTTTCTCGACTAATGACTGATAGAGGCGAGAAGTACGACCATCACTCAAGATGCTAGTTATCATTTGATAAATTACATTGTCGGGATGATTCGTTGCAGGTCGGTGATAACCTTCTATATACCAAGGTTGGGATTGCAATTTCATTGTTACTTCCCCTGGTTCAGTTTGGGGAGGTTCGACAATATTAAGTTGTGGTGGTTTTTCTTTAGTTTCGTAGCGACCGAAATAAATTTTTGCTAATTTTTTGACTTCTTTGGGATCGACATCTCCAACTATCCCTACTGTTAAGTTACTGGGAACATAATGTGTATCAAAAAAGTCGCGCACGTTTTCTCTGCTTAAATTTTCGATATCTTCTTGATAACCAATGACAGGGCGACGGTAAGGATGAACTTGGAAAGCTTTACTTAAAAATTTTTCCAACAGTTGGGCAACGGGTGAATTTTCTGTGCGCGATCGCCTCTCTTCCAGAATTACTTGTTTTTCTTTATAAAATTCTCTAAATACTGGTTCCAGAAATCTTTCTGACTCCAGAGACATCCATAATTCTAGTTTATTGGCAGGTAAACTGTAGAAGTATAGGGTGTAGTCTGCTGAGGTGGCAGCATTCATTCCTACTCCTCCTGCTTGTTTGACTATTTTGGAGAATTCATTTTGATTTACATATTCAGATGCCTGCTTTTGAGTTGCCTCAAATTTTGCTAAAAGTTGAGTGACTTGTTCGGTTTTTTGATTAGCACTAGCTGTTTGAATTTCTGCAAATATCTTATCTAGTTTCTCTAAAGTTTGTTTTTCAGCTTGATAATCTTTTGTACCGATTTTTTTTGTGCCTTTAAAAGCTAGATGTTCTAGGTAATGGGCCACACCTGTTTGACCGTCTGGTTCGTTCGCCCCACCAACATCAGCATAAATAGAAAAAGATATAACGGGGGCATTATGTCTTTCCAATACGATGAATTTCATGCCATTGTCGAGGCGAAATTCTGTTACTTTTTTAATTACTCGGTCTAGGTAAGGCTTAATTGATATTTTTTGGTCGGGAGTAGATTCCCGTGCTAAGGCCGTATTTGCGGGAAAACCAAACCAAAACAAACTTATGGTAATTAAGCAAACACATAAGTTGAGCGATCGTTTTTTTAGTTTGGCCAATTCAAAGCTAGCACTAATTATTTTTTTACACCAAGCTGGTAAGAAAGTTTGCATAAATATTTGGAAATAAAAATTTAATTCTGTAAATAGTTCTATTGTTGGTATGAGCTTACCTCTAAGTATTTGAAATTTTGACCTCCGCATAGCAATGTTATTTGGACATATCTGCATAGGTAAAATCCATTAACTAATTGAATTTATGATTAGGTGACAATTAGAATTATATTCTCAAGTATGAGATTTTAGGAATATTGGTGTGGGATGCAAGTTTTTCGATTATACTCGTGAAATTAAAATTACAGCAGATTCGGTCGTATATGAGGTAAAAATATTAACGACGGAATGTTCCCAGTGCGGGATCTTGCCCGCGAAGGGTATATAGCGCTGTGCGCAGGCAACAGGCAACAGGCAACAGGCAACAGGGGGAAGAAATTGCCGATAATATAAGACTTTTAGCTATTTGGCCTCTCCTGCAATTTGTAAATATACCAGCGCTCATTGCTATACCTCACGCCTGATGAAATCTGCTGTAAATCTTTTTTTTCCTAAATATGTATAAAATCTGGTAGTCCAGCAGTCGTAATGGTAAGTGGAGACAAGCAACACCTAGAACGGGAGCAAGATGCTCCCACTAGCTATACCATTACAATAGACATCTGGTGGAAAATAAAGAAACCTTTTAATTAGATCAGCTAAGGAAAGAAAAATTTACCATAAAAAATCCTTTTTCGTAAAAATATCTTACCTGTTGCCTGTTGCCTGTTGTCTGTTGCCTACTCCTGCAAAAAATCTATATCTTTTTCACCAGAGGTCTAATGCACCACTACCTAAAATCTTTGTTAATTAATGCTTAAATTGCTAAATCATAACGCTACAACTGATTAAAGTAAAATAAAAATTTTAACTATTATGAAAGTTTTAACTAAGTTACCAACTTCGGAAATACAGACACGAACTAAGATATTACAAGCAGCTCAAAAGTTGTTTGCTAAATCTGGATATGATGGTACTACAATTCGCGATTTGGCAAAGAAGGCAGGAGTTGCAGAGGGTACTTTGTTTCGTCATTTTACTAATAAAAAAGCGATTTTGATTGAGTTAGCTACGGAAGGTTGGGTTGAAATTCTCACAGATTTATTGACAGAATTAAGTGAGATGTCTAGTTATAAAGCTGTGGCACAAGTGATGCGTCGCCGGATGTTAAATATTAGTCGCAATGCAGATATGATGAAAGTCTGTTTTTTGGAAGCACAATTTCATCCAGAATTGAGAGATAAAATTCAATCGGAAGTTATTGAAAAAATGACGGACGTGGCGGAGGCTTTTTTTGCAACAGCAATGGAGCGGGGTGTATATCGTCAGATGAATCCGAAACTTGTGGCACGGGTATTTTTAGGAATGTTTGCGATCGCGGGTTTTAGCCAAAAAACATTATTAGAACCAGATGCTTCTCCCCAAGCAATGCAAGAAATGGCAGAGGGATTAGCTGATATTTTCCTGAATGGTGTTTTGGCCTCTGAAGAAGGCGGTAAATATTAGGTATTGGAGAACTCCACCAATTATCAGTCTTTTGTGAAACCATTGTAGGGACGTTCCATGGAACGTCCCTACAGTCTTAGGTGGGAAAATTGACAACTACGTCATTGCAACTGGCATCTAGTGGAAGGAAAGAATCTCAAGGTCATGAGGTGCACCAACATTTAGTTATTATAGTGAGGTTGATTCGCGCCTACCTACTTATATTCAAATGGCTTCGAGAAGTGAAAATCTTAGGTCTGGTTTTGTAGCTAAATTGTAGGGGATAGTAGTTTCAATTGTTTAACTGATACTATTCACCACCACCGCCGCCACCACCATCACCACCACCACAGTCACCACCGCCGCCAAAGTCGCCACCACCGCCACCGTCGCCACCGTCGCCACCGTCGCCACCGTCGCCACCGCCGCCAAAGCCGCCACAGTCGCCACCACCGTAGCTACTACCGCTACTACCGCTACGATGACTACGATGACTACTATGACTACTATGACTAACCAAAACGATGAATAAAAACAATCCCAATGCCCCCAATACCAATATTGGGGCGATATCTCTAATAAATGTCAATGCCAAATATAAGTTATCTAATAATTCTGAAAAAAGAGAACTAAGTGCTTGAATGGGCTGCCAATTAGGTTTTGAAATATCAAGAATATCATGAGGGAATAGCACCATCACTTCTATTTCTTGTTGCGGTGGAATCGGTTTTTGAGCTACAAATTCTACAGTTGTTGAATTAATTTTTTTAGCTTTTGCAGGAAATCCAAAACTTTTATATGTTTGAATTTGTTCTGATAAAACTTCTGGCAGTCGGACTATTATTTTGGCATTCTTAATCACAGCACTCCGGTTAGCAAATATTGCTTTCCAGTAAACCTTATCTCCACTATCATTAATATGTAAACCACCAATTACTCGATATTTCAATACAAAAGTATGTGCTTCAGGAGCATTGAGTTGATGTTGCCATTTAATCCATATCTGGTTATTTTTGATTCCAGTTTTGCTAGGAATCTGTTCCTGATTTTCCCAAACTGTAACATCAGTAATTTTATCTACTTTATCGAGTGGAATATATCGATATCGTTGGTTTGTATGGGGTTGGGTGAATACATATTTCTGGGTTTCGCTGACCAGCATATCTCCATTTTTTTGCACATCTATTTCAACATTGATAAAATCCCAGTAAAAAGGAGAAGTTCCCTGAGCAATGGTTTGTAATGCTGGAGATAAACCAATCAATATTGCTACCAAAAAAGTTAATATTTTTCGTAGTTTAAATCGGGATTTTTTTTGAGAGTATGGTTCAATCAAAACTGGTAATTCATTCATTTTTTCTTTTCCTGAGTCGAAGTGAAAACTTTGGTTGCAAATCAAGACAAAATAAAATTCAGTGTATTGATCTCCACAATATTTGCATAAATACAATATTTCAGAGATCAATAAGTCTGAAAAATCATAATTATTCCTTGATAAGTAGAGAAATTGTTAATCTTAAATTGATGCTTAGTCAATTATCCAATAACCATTTTCCCTCCAATATTGTTCATTTAAAGCTTCTTCTAAATTTTGTGGTTGGATCCAACCTTGGAACATTAAAAGTTCTCCTAGTTTCATATGCAATGAAGTCTGAATGTCTATTGCTTGGTTTAGTTGAACTTGCGAAATTAATTGTCTTCGGATTAAAATTTCACCTATTTTCATAATCGTGTTTCACCTTAATTGATGTGGTCTGTTCATTAACTACTAGCTCTTGTCAGAGAGAACTTATGCAAGTTCTGTAAAATATTTCTCAAAAGTACATAAGTTCAAATCATCAGAGACTATAATAAAAATGAAGTTAGTTATCGTGTTTCACCTTAATTGATGTGGTCTGTTCATTACCTACTAGATCTTGTCAGAGAGAACTTATGCAAGTTCTGTAAAATATTTCTCAAAAGTGCATAAGTTCAAATCATCAGAGACTATAATAAAAATGAAGTTAGTTGATGAAGCTTTAAATTTTAAA
>NZ_JAAHGK010000820.1:0-3548 GCF_010672505.1 Okeania sp. SIO2B9
GAAGGACGCGATCGCCGTTCGAGTCGCTCCAAAGAAGGTGTAGAACTCAGTCATTCTTCCTGTCATGGCAAAATCACCTGGAATGTTCTACCTCCAGAAATACAGCAAGAGTTGGAAGCACAACTAACATCAGTAGTTGTACATTTAACAGAACGAGAAAATGTAGCACAGGATGCTCAAGAAGACCTGGAGGGATTAATTAAAACTGGATTGATGAAGGAACGCACAGGGCAAACGTTCCAAGGTTTGATTACAGGGGTGCAGTCTTACGGTTTCTTTGTAGAAATTGAGATTTCCTCTGAGTCAGTAGAAACTTTCAGAGTAGAAGGTTTAGTTCATGTATCCTCTCTCAAAGATGATTGGTATGAATATCGTTCTCGACAACAAACCCTTGTGGGACGCAAAAATCGTAATCAGTATCGACTAGGGGATATGGTGGAAGTACAGGTCAAGAGTGTTGATTATTATCGCCAGCAAATTGACTTAGTTGCAGTGGGTGGTGGTAGCGTTGCTTTTGATGATGATGAGTTTTCACCCCCTAGTCATCGTTATAGATATTAATTATCTTTTTCGGTGTTGCTGAAGGGCGGGATGAATATAAGTGGGGTGGGTATCCTGCCTACCCGAAAATATAAGGTGTTGCTGAATGATTGTGTGATTTTTTAGTAGTCAGTAGCTAGCAGCTAGTAGTTAAAAGAAGCTATTTTTACTTACTATTAATACCTACTCACTCACCAGTTTCATTCCTTATTTCAGCAACACCTCTTTTTCCGGTGTTGCTGAAATGTAATAGTAAGTAGCTGAAGGTAAAATTGAAAAACTTATGTTTTGCGTTGATACTTAATCTAAAAATCATTACCATTCAGCAACGCCAGATTTTAAGTTCCATTAAGGTCACTTCTGACTTCTGAATTTTGACTTCTGACTTTAGTGAAACGGTATAACTATCACCTACTATAAATTATCATTTTCTTTGTGGGTTTAATACCCCACCGTCTACACGGTGTTCAAAATTACTTGGGGTTAGAATCCCCATGTAATTTTCCTCCTGTCTCCTGTCTCCTGTCTCCTGTCTCCTTCTTCAATTATTGAAAATGAATGATTCTGTTTCTACTCCGCAACTACCGATAACGATCGGAGTTACAGGAGCATCAGGACTAATTTATGCTGTCAGAACTATTAAATTTTTGTTAGCATCCAATTACACTATTGATTTAGTAGCGTCAAAAGCTACCTACTCAGTCTGGCAAGCAGAGCAAAATATTAAAATGCCTGCTGAAGCAGCTAGACAAGAAAAATTCTGGCGAGAGCAAGCAGGAGAAGAAAGTAACGGTAAACTGTGTTGTCATGCTTGGCAAGATATAGGGGCTAATATTGCTAGTGGTTCCTACAGAACTAAGGGGATGATTATCATTCCTTGCAGCATGGGAACAGTGGGTAAGTTGGCTGCTGGATTCAGCTCAGATTTACTGGAGCGTGCAGCAGACGTACAGTTAAAAGAAGGTGGTAAACTAATATTGGTGCCTCGGGAAACACCTTTTAGCTTGATTCATTTACGAAATTTGACTACTCTAGCAGAAGCAGGAGCAAGAATTGTCCCAGCAATCCCAGCTTGGTATCATAATCCCCAAACTATAGAGGATTTGGTAGACTTTGTTGTAGCTCGTGCCCTAGACCAATTTGGTTTAGATTGTGTTCCTATAAAACGGTGGATAGGCCATGAATAGATCTCGGAATTTACTATTGTTAGTAGTTTTAATCTTGATAATCGTTGGGTTGGCCTTATTTTCTTGGCAAAATTGGTCCCCTAATTTGTCTTTAACTTTTTTGGGGTTACGATCTATACCTCTACCTTTGTCTATATGGATTTTAGGTGCTTTTCTTGCAGGTGTGATTACTTACCTGTTGATTTATGGTATTTTCGGACTTTCAAATTACTTGTTAAAAAAGAATTTACCACCTGCTAGACCTCGTTCTAGAAAGTCTCATCATCAAGATCGAACTGAGGAAGTTTGGGATGCTTCACAACCTCAAGTAACTTTAGATTCTCAAAGCTCTTTTAACTTGAATAAAGATTCAGAACCAGCTAAGAAAAATGAAAATTATGATGATTGGCAACCAAGACCTCCCAGGGTGAATCGTTCTTGGGATGGCACCACAGAGGAGCAAGGTTCAGAAGAAATACAGGAATCTGTGAATGAAAGTGCTACTAAAAATTATGAAACAGAACAACAGCCAAAAACAGGTTCTTGGTCTGGTTCTGTATATTCTTATGGTTATCGTGATAGTAGCAGTTCAGGTGTTGGTCAAACTGAATCTGTTTATGATGCAGATTATCGGATAATTACTCCTCCTCCTGCAAATACATCTATGCCTACTCAAGAGGAAGAAGATGATCAAGTTTCTGACAAAGATCATCAGTCAGAAGATCCAAAATAAGTTTGGCTTTTGTTTAATCGTTTTTTTTCATACAGTAATTTATGAATGTTAGTAATAAGAAATTCTTACAAGGAGTAAATCTTTATCTAGTTGGGATGATGGGGGCAGGTAAAACAACCGTGGGAGAGCTGCTATCCCAAAACTTAGGATATCGTTTTCTAGATACGGATAATTTGATTTCTCAAGTTGCTGGCAAGTCTATCAATGAAATTTTTGCTGATGATGGTGAAGCAGCGTTTCGGCAGTTGGAAACAAATGTATTGGCACAAGTATCTAGTTATAAAAATTTGACTATTGCAACAGGTGGTGGTATTGTATTGAACCATTTTAACTGGAGCTACTTACAGCATGGTATTGTCGTCTGGTTAGATGCGCCTATAGAGGTATTGCATAGTCGTTTACAGGGCGATCAAACTAGACCTCTGCTTCAGGATAGAGACCCTCTGGGTAAACTTCAGGCTCTTTTAGAGGAACGACGGCCACTTTATGCTAATGCAGATGTTCATATTCATGTAGAGCCTAAATCTACTCCGGAACAGTTAACAATGTTAGTCTTGGCAGAAGTTAAAAAAGTGGTAAAATCATCGGTACTAAATTAGTTATTGAAAGGTTCATCCCAAGATTTTAGTATGAAAATAATCTCAATAGATGTTTTTTGTCCAAAAAAGGTGTTATAGTTTTATGCGGCTATAAGATATTTGGTAGAAACTAAATAATATCTGGGATGAATATATGAAAATTTTGTAGATTTTAATAAAAAAAACCCCACCATAAATTAGGTAGGGAGCAAGGAAAATTAAACGCTTATTCTATTATAATCTCAGAAATCAATTATTATTGGTTATTGTGTATGTGACAATTTCTTAAACCTCCATAGGGCCGATTGCGTTCATAGAACCTATAAGATTAATATTTAAATTTGAACCTACTCTTGAAGTAAAGGTGACAGATGATAGTGCTTAACGACATAGTTCTGAAGTTGCCCATGGCACGACAAATCAGGATTTTTAAGCCTTACGACACCTTGTTTCCTGTTTTATAGCACCAGTATAGGTGAGATTTAAGGTCTTTCGAGTTTAATTGATTATGCTAAAATTTAAGTCTATAAA
>NZ_JAAHGK010000821.1:0-3545 GCF_010672505.1 Okeania sp. SIO2B9
AATATCAATGTCAAAATAGTCTCTGAAAATTTGTCGAAAATAGTCACAGAAATTATATTAGTCATGAAACCAAAGAACTGATTGATCAGTTATTACTAGAAAAAATTAGTTTGGCTGGTATAATTCCAGTAACAGGTGTGTCATAAAAATGGCTCCATAATTAGGTCAATAATAAGTATACTCATATTTCACACTCTATTAAATGTACAAAAAAAATAGGTAAACTCACTATCAAATGTGATGAAATGTGGTCATTTGTAGGTAATAAAAATCACAAACAATGGCTCTGGTTAGCTCTGGATATAGACAGTAAATAAATTGTGGGTTTTTACTTAGGGGAAAGAGGAGAAAAAGGGGCATTAGGATTGTGGAATTCATGACCAGGTATCTATAGACACTGTGCAGTTTGTTATACAGATTTTTGGTAAGCTGATGATCTTGTTTTTCCTAATTCAAGACATAAATCAGTGGGGAAAGAAACAGGTTTAACATCTTATATAGAAAGATTAAATAAGACTTGACTTCAAAGAATTTCTCGGTTGGTCAGAAAAACTTTATCCTTTTCTAAAAAGATAGAAAACCATTTAGGAGCTACGCGCGTATTTTATTGATCATTATAATGAAGCGTTGGCGGAGCCTAGCGGCAGCTATATCGCCTGACCACCATTTTATCACTGCATATACAGGACTACCAAAGTTTTTTGGTCGCGTAAGCGGAACGGAGTTCTATCACGCTCTTATCCGGACATGATATAAGTGGCTAAAAACCAGAATAAGGTAGGTTAGCAAAATAGATTTAACCAAAATCTACCTAAGTTTTTAAGGTTTTCCCAAAAGTCATTTGTAATTAAATTTGCCCAGATACTTAATCTTTAAATGTCTATAATCTTATTTTGTTCAGATCAGGTACAAAATGTCAAATTAGATAGAACAATTAGTCTAAAATTTTTATCATTTACCTTACCTAACCTAGATTATACATACTTTAAAAAAATATAATTTGACTCAGTTAGTCAAAACTGACGATCAAATAAAAAAAAAGAATTATCAATAAAAAAAGGGAAGGTAAAATATGACTATTTCCCATACAGAAAATCAGACAAAATCAAAGGATATAATTACTCTAGCTAGTTGGATGGCAGGGTGCTTTAGTAACCAAAAACAAGCTTCTGCCAATCGAGTTCTTTATGCTCATATTTATATTTATTTCCGACCTTTACCATATCAATTTTTTTCTGGTATAGGTTTTTATTCAGAGCAAGTTTATGACTATGACCTTTGGAGTCCATATCGTCAAGGAGTTCATCAACTTATAGATAAAGGCGACCATATTTACATAGAAAATTATAGTCTCAAAGACCCTATTCTCTATGCAGGAGCAGCAAGAGAACTTGATATTCTACATACTATTACTCCAGAAAATATAGAACGTCGTTATCATTGCTCAATGGTTTTTAAACGAGATGGAGAAAAATTTTTAGGGAGTGTTGAACCGGGAAATAAATGTTTAATCAATAAGAGAGGATGTGAGACTTATCTAGTTAGTGAAGTAGAATTAACTGAGCAAACATGGGAAAGTTTAGATATAGGAAGGGATGTTAATACACACGAACAGGTTTGGGGTTCAAAAGCGGGACGTTTAAAGTTTGAAAAACAAACAAGTTTTGCTGATGAATTACCGATAGAAAATTGAAGGTGACAAATTATCAAAAAGTCTTGAGGGAGGACTAATAGAAAATGTTGCCACCAGTAGCAGAAAAAAAAATGCAAAGCTGGATTAGAACCAGACATTTAATCTGTTCAGGAAACTTTTTCTTGTTTGAGACAGTAGAGTATTCTACTGTTGATAGGTTTGCAGAATGTGTTCAAACATTGGGCGGGAGTTTGATATCTGTTAAACCTATTAAGAAAATTTGGATTGGTAATCATAGAAAAGTAGTTCTTTATCAAGCAAGAGCAAGTCTCCATACACCTCACCACGATTTGAAACAATACTGGATCAAAAACGGCGGTTTTTATACAAGGTTTGATGAACGGGGTTAGATTCAACAATTAATAATTATTGAAGAAGGAGACAGGAGACAGGAGACAGGAGACAGGAGGAAAATTACATGGGGATTCGCTCCCCCAAGTAATGCGTGAACACCCCCGTTGACGGTGGGGTATTAAACCCACAAAGAAAATGATAATTAATAATTAGGGTTTGCTGAAAAAGTCTTTATAGTAGGAGACAGGAGACAGGAGAAATGGGAATGGCGAGGAGGTAGGAATAAGAATTATCCTTTGATTTTTCTGCCCAACTATGCGCCTAAAATACTAACTTTTTGAGCGTTCTAGACTGAAACAAGCGCACTTTTTAAAGGCCATAAAAAGGCTAAAACCAATATCAGTCAATGCTTTGATATTTAACCAGCAAGCGCTAATTAATAATTACCTCTCCTGGAAAATAAGAGGATTGACTAATAATGAAAATTTTTTCTTCTCTTGGTCGATGGTCGGCCAGCGAGGAGACCAGCTTTTGACAGAGCCGCTCCGAGGGCCATCCCTACTAGCAAAAATCCACGCTCGGATAGCTAATATTCGTAAAGACGCTATCCATAAACTAACTACCTATCTTGCTAAAAACCACAGCATAATAAAGATAGAAGATTTACAAATTAAGGCATTCTTAAAAAATCACAAATTAGCAGGTGCAATTGCAGATTGTGGGATGTATGAATTTAGATGCCAATTAGAATATAAAACTGAGAAATTCTCAAGTCAATTAGTGCTTGTAGATAGAATGTTTCCAAGTTCACAGATTTGCTCTAATTGTGGGAATCATCGTCATCAGATGCCATTAAAAAACCGCGTTTATATTTGCCCTGATTGTGGTCACATTGAGGACAAAGATTTAAATGCCAGCAAGAATATAGAACGATAGTTTGAAGGAATATTCCCATCCGACTCTACCAAGTCAAACGGTAAGCTCTACGGGGATGGCCTGCGGAGTGGACAAACCCTTTAGTTGCCAAACTAAAGCCACGTTGAAACAGGAAGTTAACACCAAAACTACATAACGTCCAGTTAAGTCTAGATTTGCTGAGTTTTGGGTCAGTTTAATAGAGCGGAATACCATAATTACTTAAGGAATACCATTCAAGGGTATACTAGAAACATTATGGTGGCCAAGGAGATTTATAATGGCAAAAAAACGTAATGGTGCCACCTCATATTCAGAAAGCAAGGTTAAAGTCGGTGTGTCTCTGACTCCCACTAGCGCTGAGAGGCTAAAGGACGTAGCAACTGAACTTGGTCTATCTAGGTCTGAGTTAATTGAGCGCATTGCTAGAGGAGACCTTGCAATTTTGAGAGAGGCGGCACAGATCCAAGTAAATTTGGACAATAAATCGGAGACAGAAAATAATGCTCTGAAGACAAATGAAGTATCTGATGAAAAATTGGATATAGTAACAGTTCCAGAACCATTAGTTGACTCTGTAGAAGTACAAAATCAGTTATCGGAAAGTTATCAAACTTTACAACAAGAGTTGGCATCTCAGATA
>NZ_JAAHGK010000822.1:0-3540 GCF_010672505.1 Okeania sp. SIO2B9
ATAAAAAAAATCTTCAATCGTCATAACTACCCTCATCTTTGTAATTCTTTCTCCTCCTGAGGACTGTCTCCTGACTCCTGAGGACTCCTAACTTAACCATTCTATGGCTGTTTAACCGGATTTGATAACCCATAACGAAAAAGAGGTGTTGGTAAAGCGCGTGTATGATATTAATCTTAATTACTTAGGAGTCAACCCACCCCTCGCCCCTCCCCCTCCCAGGAAGGGAAGTCAGTCGGACCGAGTCAGGAGGAAAGAAAGAAGAATAAACAGGAGTGGAAGGAGAAAGTTTTTTGTTCACTAATTATCCAGGCATGATATCATACCTCAAATCACCAACGCCCGAAAAAGATAAAAAAAACCAGTAAGAATTAGAATAAACCAAAACTCTATTCCATACTGCCAAAACAACACCATAAACTCCGTTATGTGGCATCAGTATATCCGACAAGAAGTTCAAATCCATCTCAAAAACTTTATTTATCCACTGCTAAGACCAAAACGTGTAGCAGTCTTTGAAGCTTGCTTAATCGGAATCGTATCAGGATTAGCAGCAGTCATACTAAAAGAAGGTGCAGGATGGCTAGGTAGTTTGCGTATAGCTGCATCCCTCAAATATCCACCTTGGCTATTATTACCAATTTTTGGCGCGGTTGGAGGACTTGTGGCAGGTTTATTAGTAGAACGTTTAGCACCAGAAGCAGGAGGAAGTGGAGTACCCCAAGTCAAAGCTGCCCTCTCAGGTATGCGCATTCCCTTAAACTTCCCGATCGCCATGGTCAAAATGTTCACTACCATCCTGACAGTAGGTTCTGGATTAACATTAGGGCGACAAGGCCCAACAGTGCAAATAGGTGCATCCTTAGCAGCTTGGATCAGTCGTTTAGTTCCCACTTCTCCAAGTTACCGTCGTCAGTTAATTGCTTGTGGTGCTGCTGCTGGGTTAGCTGCTGGTTTCAACGCTCCCATCGCCGGAGTTTTATTTGTAGTAGAAGACCTAATGCACGATGTTTCTGGTATCACCTTGGGGCCAGCAATTATTGCTTCTTTCGTCGGTGCAGTTGTTTCCCAAATGCTAGGGGGAGAAAGTTTATACTTAGATAAGAGCAGTTACTTAGATACCTCAATTACAGGATTTTTACACCTCAAAGAAATTCCTTTTTACATAATTTTGGGAATGTTAGCAGGTTTATTAGGGACAGTATTTAGTCGAGGAATTATTGCGACTTCCATATTTCAGCGCCAACTAAAATTAACATTACCTTGGCGAATAGCTATCACAGGATTAATTAGTGGTTTAATTATCGCATCTTTACCAGAATCATTTCGTAACCATACTGGTTTAAGAGAATTGCTAGGCAGTAACGAAGCCAACTTAAAATGGAGTTTCATTGCTTTTGCCGAACACTTTCTCTTAACAATATTTGCCGCCAGTTCTGGTGCCCCGGGCGGATTTTTTGCTCCATCCTTAGTTATTGGATCTGCCCTGGGTCAGATAGTTGGAATTTGCCAAAGTAATGTAGTCGGCATCGAACAACCAACAATTTTTGCTCTAGCAGGAATGGGGGCATTCTTTTGTGCTGTCTCAAGAGCACCCATGACAGCAGTAGTAATTATTTTTGAGAAGACACAAGATTTTCGCTTAGTGTTGCCACTAATGATTGTTTCTATTGTCGCTTTATTGATGGCAGAAAAGATAGATAAGAAGTCTTTGTCCGACCGGGTTTTAGATTTCAAAGGTCTACAACTTAAGAAGGAGAAGTCAGCAAATGATTATTTGAGCAATATTCGTGCGGATGAAGTCATGCACACTCCTGTAGAAACTCTTGATTTTAATTTAACTTTGGATGAGGTAAAGCAGAAGTTTTCTAATTCCCATCATCGAGGTTTTCCAGCGCTTGATGATAGTGGCTTGCTCGTAGGTATTGTCACTCAGACAGATTTAGCTTACACTCGCAAACGCGAACTTTCTGGAGACACCCTATTAAAAGATTTTATGACACCTCATCCCATGACAGTTAAAACTACAGATAATCTCAGCGAAGTTTTGTATCTTTTACATCAATACAAACTTAGTCGTTTACCTGTGATGGAAGGTCGTCATTTGGTAGGAATTATCACTGATACTGATATTATCCGAATAGAATCTGAACAAATAGGTAAGACAAATCTGGGAACTCATAGTCAAAAACCTTCTTATATAGTTTATCAAACGCGATCGCCTCAAATAGGGAATGGTCGATTATTAGTACCATTAAGTAATCCTAGTACCGCCCCCGCATTACTAAAACTCGCCGCTGTCATCGCCCGGCAACGCAACTATGAATTAGAATGTTTACAAGTTTTGATTGTGCCTCGTCAAAGTTCCCCAGATGAGACTGTCGTAGATACAACTAAGAGTCGTCGTTTATTAGCAATGGCAGAACGCATAGCTAAGGATTTGAAAATTCCTATGCACACTCAAATTCGGGTTGGTCACGATGTTGCTGATACTATTTTGGAAACTATTAAGGAAAGACATATATCTCTAATACTGATGGGTTGGAAGGGTGACTATTCTGCTTCTGGTCGTGTTTTTGGCAGTATTGTGGATACTCTGATGCGACAAGCTATTTGTGAAGTAATAGTAGTGAAATGGGGAGCTAGAAAGTTAAAAGAGGAAGAAATATTCAAAGGTATTACTAAGACTAATGAAAGATTTGAAGCAGACCGGGATAATCTTGTTTCTGATAATATGTATTCTTTTTTAGGATGGCGACGGTGGTTAGTACCCATTCGAGATATTCCTACACAAGCAGCAGCAGTAAAGCTTTTGCCTGCCTTGGTTTCTTTGAGTGTGAAGCCAGAAATTCTCTTATGTCAGGTTTTAACTAAGTCTGTTGTTAAGCCTAATATTGAGGAAATGAAACAAGCAGCAAAGATTCTTCAGAATCGCTTGGATACAGAAGTTATGGCTACTGTAGTCTGTGCTACTTCTGTTTCAATTGCTGTAGTTGATTTGGCTGATGCTCATAACTGTGACGTTGTAGTTATTGGTGCTAGTAAGGAAGGATTTTTGAAACAAGCAATTAATGGCAATATTCCAGAGGCGATCGCTCGTGGTTGTGATTGTACTGTAATTCTGGTGCGGACTGCTTATAGTGAATGATATCTGATCAGGAGATGGGGAGATGGGGAGATGGGGAGATGAGAGTATTTTTCTACCTGCAAGGAAAGCTACCAGGTTTGCTATTGGGCGACGCGGGGTCTCATATCAAATCCGGATGATTAGTTATCGTATAGCTGAGGAGTCAGGAGTCAGGAGTCAGGAGTCAGGAGAAAGAAAGGATTTGAATAGCATGAATTTTTAAATTCGTATTCAATAGACATCTCCTCGAAAAGAGGGAGCAGGAAGTAGGGACGTTGCATGCAACGTCCCTACAGAGTAGGGGAATTGAAGAAGGAGACAGGAGACAGGAGACAGGAGACAGGAGGAAAATTATATGGGGATTCGCTCCCCCAAGTAATGCGTCAACGGGGGTGTTCACGCATTACTTGGGA
>NZ_JAAHGK010000823.1:0-3539 GCF_010672505.1 Okeania sp. SIO2B9
CCCTGTTCCCTGTTCCCTGTGTCGTCACTGTAGCAATATTTTATGAAATTGGTATGAATTTACCTAAATTACTGATTTCATACCTCCAATCACCAACGCCACTCTAGAAAATTGCTCTTCAGATTGAATACACAGGGAACAGGGAACAGGGAACAGGGAACAGGGAACAGAGAAACATAAATATTCAAGAGGAAAAAAGGTGGAAATTTGAGAATTTATGGAATTTATAATTTTTTCTTTTAGGAATAAATCACAAATTAAGATGTAACTGCCTTTGGGTGAATTTGGTATAAGAGTAATTCTTTGAATGGCAAGATTAGATATTGTCTTTACTTAATTGACCGAAAAGTACATTTCTTTCTCCTGAATCCTGACTCGGTCCTCCTGACTCCTAAGTAATTAAGGTTAATATCATACAATAATCCACCAACGCCTCTGGAGTAAATTATTGAGATATATTTGTGCGATCGCATCATAGTTTGAAAATTTGCAGTCATCTTAAAAGTCCTTTGTATCTCGAGAAGCAGAAATCATACTAAAATGTATCCAGCAATCTCGTCCCTGTTGTTTAGCTTCATATAAAGCTTGATCAGCTTGGCCTATAAATGTATGGAGTGTTTGAGCCAATGAAGGGATCTGAGTCGTAACACCAAGACTGATAGTAACTATTTGTTTTTTCCCACTAGGATGAGGAATACCTAAAGCCTTAATCGCTGATTGAATCTGTGCTGCTACTTCACAAGCCCCACTTTGGTCAGTCTTTGATAAAATCACAGCAAACTCTTCCCCCCCATAACGAGCTAACAAGTCTGCCGGACGTTTCAAAACCCCTTGAGCTGCATGAGCTATTTTAATCAAGCATTTGTCTCCTTGTTGATGACCGTAAACATCATTGTATAGTTTGAAATAATCCACATCAAACATAATTAGAGATAAAAATTGTTTTTCTCTTGCCATTCGTCGCCATTCTTGGTCTAAAAATTCATCGAAGTAACGACGGTTAGAAATTTTAGTTAAACCATCCAGTCGAGCCAGACGTTCTAACTTGAGATTTGCTTCTTGAAGTGCATCTAGGGTTTTACCTAACTCATCTGCTTGTGAGCGAGTTTGAGCAAGTAGATGGGAATGTTCTAAAGCGACGCTAAACTGAGTTGCTAATTGTTTGACGAATCTAATTTCAGTGGAAGTCCATTCACGGCTTTTTTCACATTGATGAATACAAAGCAGTCCCCAAAGTTTTGAACCCATGATTAAAGGCATAATAATTTGTGCTTTAATCTGAAATTGCTCTAAGATTTCAATATGACAGTCTTTTAAATCAGCATTGTAAATATCTGTCAGCACTTGCATACGCCCCTGTTGATAATGGATGGCATACTGTTCGCCAAAACAATAATCATTCACTTTGATCGAAAGGGCCGAATCATAAATGGGTAAAACGCTTTCAGAAACAAATTCTCCATAGCAGTAGTTACTTTCTGGGTAGAAGCGGAATATGCCTACGCGATCGCTCTCTAGAGCTTTTCTGACCTCTTTGGCAGTAGTTTTAAATAAGGTATGGAGGTCGAGAGATTCACGAATTTCTGAAATTAAGTTGAATAAAATCATTTGTTGTTGGCTAGCTGCTTGTAAATCTTTGGCTTTTTGTTCGACTTCAGCTAGTTGTTCTGCTTGCTGCACTGCAAAGCCTAGTTGAACAGCAATTTGACTCAAAAAATTTACGGCAGAAGTTTCCCATTCATGGGGTTTAGAATGTTGATAAGCAGCTAGAATACCCCATAGTTTTTTTTTAATAAAAATAGGAGCAGTGGCATATGCTCTGATGTGAAATTGTTCTAATATTTCAATATGGCATTGTGACAACTCTGCTTTATAAATGTCTTTTACTACAAGTGTTTCATTATTGCGATACCGACCACCTTGATGCTCCTGAAGATAACTATCATTCCAAACGGTGTTTTTGTATATAAATTCGAGTTCATCCCAACCAACTTCAGCAAATTCAAAGTCACCAACAAATTCACCTCCCCAGTCTTCATTAAAACGATATACTGAGACTCGTTCGACACCTAAAAGTCTACAAGTTTCTTTTGTGGTTGTGCGAAAGATTGTTTCTAGGTCGAGAGATGCTCTAATCTTGCCGATCGCCCGATATATTGCTTTTTGTTGTGCATATATTTGCTCTAGTTGCTCAGTTTTTTCCTGTAGTTGAGCTTCTAAATTATCAATAGTAGGTAATCTCAATAATCTAGATGTTTGATTAATAATTTTACGGCCGATTATAGATAATATAGATTGAGGTCTTTTTTTATTCACCAGGATTTTTTATAAAAATTTATAAGCCAAATATAGCACTTTTAAAAAAAAATCTGTTTAACCGTATTTTCTTTGCTATTGATATTATTTAGGGTTTGCTGAAAAAGTATTTTAGTAGGAGACAGGATACAGGAGACAGGAGATAGGATAAATGGGAATGAGCGAGGAAGTAGGAGTAAGAATTGTAAGAATGATTTTTCTGCCCAACTATGCGCCTAAAATACTAACTTTTTGAGCGTTTTAGACTGAAACAGGCGCACTTTTTTCGTTCCCAAAAAGGCACTTGTCTTTATATGTCAATGTTTTTATATTTAATCAGCAAGCTCTATTTATATTTTTTTGTATTGAAAAGCGGAGTAGTTGAGCATTTAAATATGAAAAAAAATGATACTTAATCTAGATATCAAAGATAGAGGTAAATCCAATCTAAAAATCACTCCAGTTTATTGTTAATATTATTCAATTTTACTGGGTATAATGTAGCAGAAGAAAGAAGGAAAAAGGAAAAATATTGCGTTGTCTGAGTTTTAAGCTTTTGATATATCCTAACAGTAATAGACCTCTGCGGAAATTAAGATTTAACGACCTTTTTACAGGGGTTTCAGTTGAATTATCGGAGATGTCTAATGGTGACTCCTAATATAATATCCACACAATCTGATGAACCCACTTCACAAGAGGGGAGATATAGCCAGCATTTTAGTATTTAATATTGATATTAATTACTAAAGCCATAAAGTAAAGTTTGTTCATTGTTTTTCACCTCAAACAATGAACAATTAATTATGAAAGTTAGAGTAAAAGTATAGGCGATAGCTAACTATTAACTTCTTGTATTTGTGATGTTAAAAATCGATCCATCCACGCTTCTAAATAGGCTTGATTTGCTGCTTGTTCCTCTGGATTTTCTGTATCTAAAGGATGAGGTGCTAATCCTAAAAGTGCTGCTGTTGTTACACAAAACATTGACTTTTGAAAAGTCTGACAAATTTTGACTCGCAAATTATCTGTACCTCGATTAGTTTTTTGGTAAACTTCTAGAAGATAATCTGGTAAAAAATGTCGCATATCTTGCATTAGTAATGTGGGTGGAATTCCTGCCCCTCCAATAGGTAATGGATCTGCATATAAAGCACCGTAAGTAAATTGACTTTGTTCGCGGAGCAGCGTCGTGTAGGGAAAGAGGGTAAATTTCGTTGGTCGCCGTATAATTAAAAAAAAAA
>NZ_JAAHGK010000824.1:0-3537 GCF_010672505.1 Okeania sp. SIO2B9
CGTGAGTGAATCTGATACAGAGCAATTGCATCGCTTACTCACAGATTTTGATTTTATCGAATCAAGACTATATTTATTCGGAGTAGAATATCTATTAAATGATTATGAGGAAGCCATGCATTCTAATGTATGGACTTCAAGTGAAAAAGTTAAAACTCTAAAATTAATTCAAGGGGCAATTGAACTATCATCTCATATCCTTGTGGAAGATAAAACGCAACTACCAGGACAATTGTGGGGGCGACTGCTATCTTTTGAAATACCAGAAATTCAGAAAATGCTACAACAAGCAAAATCCTGGAACCGATCGCCCTGGTTAAAACCAATGGCACCAAGTCTCACACCTCCTGGAGGTAGACTGTTACGCACTTTCATCGGTCACACTGGGTGGGTAAATGCAGTAGTTGTTACCCCAGAAGGATTGGTAATTTCTGGTTCTGCTGACAATACTCTCAAAGTTTGGAACCTGGAAACAGGGAAAGAAATAGCAACCTTAACTGGTCACAAGGCGAGAATTAGAGCTATAGCATTATTAAATGATAAATGGGTGGTTTCTGGGTCTGATGACTTCAGCATCAAAATTTGGAACCTAGAAACAACCAAAGAATTGATCGCACTCACTGGTCATACAAGAGGAGTAAGAGCAGTGGCAGTATTACCAGATGGTAGAGTAGTTTCCGGTTCTTCAGATCATACGATTAAAGTCTGGAATATTGAAACACAAAAAGAAGAAATTACCCTCACTGGTCATAAAGGTTGGGTCAATTCGTTAGCAGTATTATCTGATCAAGAAATTATTTCAGGCTCATCTGATCGCACTCTCAAAATTTGGAATCTCCAGACAAAAGAAGAAGTATTGACACTAAAAGGTCATACGGGTGGTGTGAGAAGTGTAACAACACTTCCAGAAGGACAAGTAATTTCCGGTTCTTCTGACAACACAATTAAAGTTTGGAATCTGCACAGTCAAAAAACTATTTTGACATTCAAAGGTCATACCAAAGGGATAAATGCAGTAGCAGTAGCTCCAGACAATAAGGGAATTATTTCTGCTGCTTCCGACAATACTCTCAAAGTTTGGAGTCTCCAGACAGAAGAAGAGTTATTTGCTCTCAAAGGTCATGCTGATTCAGTATATGCAGTTGCAGTTTTACCAGATGGACGCATAATTTCTGGTTCTGATGATTTTACTCTCAAAGTGTGGAGTCTTGATACTTCTGTAGAATTACCACCTCCGATCGGACATACTAATAGGGTAAATGCAGCAGTAGCGCTACCAGCTCGACAAGCAGCATCAGCGTCTTGGGATAATACAATTAAGGTTTGGAATTTAAACACAACAAAATCAGTTTGTACTCTTAAAGGTCATACTGATCGAGTTAATTCCGTAGCAGCATTACCAGACAAACGTATTATTTCAGCTTCTGATGATAACACTCTCAAAGTTTGGAGTTGGGAAACAGCACAGGAATTGTTGAGTTTAGAAGGTAATACTAGATGTATTTTTGCTGTGGCAGTTACACCAGATGGTAAACGAGCGATCGCCTGTTTATCTGACCAAACTCTAAAAGTCTGGAATTTAGAAACTTTAAAGGAGGTTGCTACTTTTATAGGACATACTGACTGGGTAAGTTCAGTGACAGTAACGCCAGATGGTAAGCGAGTAATTTCTGGGTCTTTTGACAAGACTATTAAAGTTTGGAGCTTGGAAACTGGAGAAGAAGTTTCTACTTTAGTCGGTCATAATGGGTGGGTGAAAGCTTTGGCAGTAACACCAGATGGTAAGCGAGTAATTTCTGGGTCTTTTGACAAAACTATTAAAGTTTGGTGTTTAGAAACCGCAGAGGAACTATTTAGTTTGAGTGGTCATACTGACTGGGTAAGTTCAGTTGCAGTCACACCAAATGGTCAGCAAGTAATTTCTGCATCTGACGATCATACTCTCAAAGTTTGGGACTTAGAAAAGCGACTGGCGATCGCCCATTTTACAGGAGAGAGTTCCTTAGAATGTTGCGCTGTGGCAGAAGATGGAGTAAAAATTATTGTTGGTGAAGCCTCTGGAAGGGTACATTTTTTAACATTAGAAAGTTCTTAGGTCGTAGGTCGTAGGTGTAAGCTCAAGATCGAACACTGGAAACGGAGCATAAATTTGGGATCTTCCTTCAAGAGCGCTTCAATATAACATTTTGATTATAGTTAATCATCCGGACATGGTCATGGCATTATACAAATTTGATAAATTTTTGTTACAAATAGCTAGGCTATTTCTTAGGAGTCAGTGGTAGGGCAAACGGCCGTTTGTCTGTACAGGTAGGGGAGAAGTCGGATTGGCGACGTACAGAATGAATGGCTTCTATACCATTTTTTAGGTTAAAACTTATCTTTTTCATCAAAGGGATATCTTTGATAAAATAAATCTTTTAATCACCCCCAATTATTCGTAACATTCTTTTTTTAAATTGGTATTAGAGGGAGTAGGCAATAGGGGGAAAATCAGGCAAAGAAGGATAGAAGAGAAAGTTTGTCGAGGATGAGATTAACTGGACATGATATTACAGAGCGATCGCTTAATAGACATCTCTATAAAAGAGGGAAAACCGGATAAATAATTAAGAATCTATGGATAATAATTGATTTTATTTTTGATTTTTGGAGATGTTTAAATAATCTCAAAATAACTGGCTTTTGATCGAATATTACTGCAACCACCCGATAGAAATCAATGTATCAACATCATTGTTGTTTTAATAGTTATTGTTTTAGTAGTCGCAATGCTTGAATTGCCAGGAATAAAAAACCCACCGATCCTAATGCAGTGAGAATTTGGGCTACTAAACTAGGTGTTAATATTTCACTCATAATTGTATCCTAAGAAAATCATAAACTTACAGTCTATTTTATCTCAAAGTGCAAAAATTGATATATTATAGTTATTATATTTTTTTGTAATGGCTAGTTTCTAGTAAAGCTTTTGGAGAAAAATAATGCAATTTGAGACGAATGTACAAGAAGCTTGCTACAACAAAATTTCTCTCTGGATGAGAGAATTATTTGATAAATTTCCCTGTGTGAGACAAGATTTACCAGGTGTTACTTTGTTTATGGGTTCTGCTTTAGTTGAAATATCTGTTTTTGCTTGGGGAGATAATGAGGCAATAATTAATACTCGCTCCTATGTGGTGACAAATGTAGATTTAAAAGCAGATTTGATGAAATTTTTACTGCAAGAAAATAGTAAAATGCGCTTTGGTGCTTTTGGTATAGATGAAAATAATAGTATTATATTTGAACATACAATAGTTGGTTCTACTTGCGATAAACCAGAATTAGAAGCATCTGTAAAAGCAGTTTTAGCAATTTCTGATGAATACGACGATAAAATTGTTGAACAGTGGGGAGGGCATAGGGCCATGGACAGAATATATTAGACATCTCCAGAAAAGCTATCCATTATCAGGAACTTCTGAAAACTTTGTGGAGAGCAGGGGAGCAGCGGTGCAACCCCGCGGGGTGCGCTACCAGATGCGTCTGTCGCAA
>NZ_JAAHGK010000825.1:0-3532 GCF_010672505.1 Okeania sp. SIO2B9
GCAACAACTAAAAAAATAACTATTAGTAGACACGCAGGTGATTGGTATTTAAGTTTGAGTTATGAATTTACTCAATATCTAACACCAAAAACTACTGAAGTTATAGGTGTAGATTTAGGCATTAAAACATTAGCAACTTTAAGTGATGGAAAAGTTTTTGACAGCGTCAAGTCATATCGCCAGTTTGAAGCCAAGCTTTCTCAACTACAATATCTAAACCGGAATAAAGAAATTGGTTCAGCTAATTGGCGTTCTTCACAACTCAAAATTGCCAAGCTACACGCAAAAGTAGCTAACATCCGTAAAGACACACTTCATAAATTGACAACTTACCTAGCCAAAAACCACGGCACTGTTGTCATAGAAGATTTAAACGTTAGTGGAATGTTAGCTAACCGTAAACTGGCTAAGTCAATAGCAGACCAAGGCTTTTATGAATTCAGGCGTCAACTAGAATATAAAACACAGTGGTACGGTTCTGAGTTAGCAATAGTTGATAGGTTTTTTCCATCATCAAAGACTTGTTCTAACTGTGGTCATGTTCAGGATATGCCATTAAACGTAAGGACTTATGACTGCCCTGAATGTGGCTTGTCAATAGATAGAGATTTAAACGCCAGTATAAATTTAAGAGATGCGGTCGGCTCGACCGTGAATGCCTGTGGATGAGTAACCGCCGACGGCCTCAGTGGAAGCAGGAAGTAAACATCAGATTGTCACCTTATGTGACGCTTTGTATCAGTTTTATAGAGCAGTATCATTTACCTCGTATATATTATTGGATTCAAAACCATACTGTCGCTCATTATCCTACCTATAATTTATTTCATCTGTATCAAAATCCTTGGTCAGAATTTGCCATGGCTCACTTTCAAATTCTCAACAAAAGCGATCGCTTTGTGAATACGATCCAGTGGGGTAGCATGGTAATGAGTGTCTTGGGTGTTTCTATTCTTGCTAAACAGTTAGGTGGTAATATTCGCGATCAAATTCTGGCTAGTGTTTTTGCTGTAACTATTCCTATGGGAATTCTACAAGCTTCTGGTACTAATAACGATCTTGTAGTTACTTTTTGGTTAATTTGTTTTGTTTATTTTACATTTACAACCTTAGAAAACGGTATATCTAAAAGTAATATTTTGTTTTTAGGGTTTAGTTTAGGTTTAGCTATTTTAACAAAAGGTACGGCTTATATTTATGCTTTCCCATTTTGTATTTGGTTATTGTTGTGGGGAATTAAGAATTTAAAGTGGCAAGCTATTAAACCTATAGTTATTATTTTATTAATAGTATTAGCCATTAATTTAGGACATTATTTAAGAAATTATGCTCTTTTTGACTCGGTATTAGGGTTGGCGGCGACGGGAGAAAGAAATAAAGAATTCGGTGTATTGATTTCTATTTCAGGAATCTTAAAAAATTTATCATTGCATGCTGATATTGTCAGGAATCTACAATTAGAAAAAATTATTTCTCCTACTACGGGTTTAACTAATAAAGTATTAGAAATTATTCACGGAGTATTAGGAATAGACTTATCCGATCCAGCTTTAATTAGCCCTAAAGCCAGAAAATTTTATGTTCCTGGCTTATCTACTAATGAAGATGTTGCAGGTAATCCTTTGCATTTATTATTAATAATAGGGTCATTTGTTGTCTTAACTATTAATCAAAAAATATGGACAAATAAACTTTTAATTAAATATGGGATAGTTCTAGTTTTAGGTTTTGTTTTATTTGCAAGTCTTTTAACATGGTCTCCTTATCGTTGTCGATTACATTTACCTCTATTTATATTATTTTCTCCTTTTGTAGCTGTTGTATTTTCTAAATCTTTACCGAAACAAGTAAGCTATTTCTTGGCAATACTTGTTTTATGTCTTTCTTACAAATGGGTTTTCTTTAATTCAGTAAGACCATTAATTGGGGAGAACAATATTTTTCAAAATTCAAGAGTAGAACAGTATTTTCAAACTCAACCAACATATCAACAATTTTATTTAGATGAAGTTGTGAGAGTAGAATCAAATCAATGTAAAAATATAGGTTTGACTTTTAAAAGTTCTTCTTTTGAGTATCCTTTATTAGTTCTATTAAATGAAAATTACCCTAAAGAAATTAAACATATAAATGTGGAGAATGAATCTCAAGTATTAATCAAGAAAGATTCTAACTCTAATTTTCAAAACTTAAATAATGATTGTATTATCAATATAGATAGAAATAAATTAAAAAATTAAGAGAATTAATAATGAAAATGAGCGACAAAAAGTTATTATTTTATTCATAATTTTAAGGTAATGGATGGATGAAAGATTATGCTCATTTTCTAAAAATATTCGGTGTAGTTGTTATTTCTCAATTAACAGTGGTATTTACTATCAATCTATTAGTAGATCCTTATAAAATTTATTTTTCCAGGAAGTCTATTTTACTCTTAACAACATGACAAGGACTATTTCACTTAAATCTCTTCACCATATCAATTTGACTACAGCAGTAATTTTATTAATTGGAGCTACCCTAAGAATTTATCAGTTCATTTTCAACCGTCCACTTTGGCTAGATGAAGCAATGTTGGCGGTAAATGTAATTGATCGTTCCTAATTAAGGAATCTTTGGTAGTAAGATTTCTAAAATTCAATGCGAGACGGTGGCTTGGGATCTGAGAATAATTAATTTGGGGTAATCTTTTATGTAAGAGTTGGAAAAAACCTAAATAAAAATAGATCAGAGAAAATATCGCTGAAGTATAAATAGTTGCATTAATCCTTACATTAAGTTTTTTTAGTAGTAATTGCTTTTCTTGTAATAAAAAAGGAATTGATAAAATTCCTAAAGAAAGTAATTGTAGACAAATAATTTCCAATATTGTTGAAATTGATGTTGAAGGAGCATTGAAAATAATCCAACTTAATAAGCCAATAATTGCTAGAGAGGTAAATAATCTGGTTCTTGTTAATTTTAACAAATCAAAAGTTTGCAAAATTACAATTATTAAAACTACTGAAAAAAATAGCATTCCGTTATTATTGGTAGTCGGAATAGTCGGAAGAAAAAGAAGCAGTAAACAAATTGCTAGATTCCCTTTTTGATAGTATTGAGTAACTGCAACACTGATAACGATAAGTGTGACAATTTTTGCAAAAGGAGTTGTTCTAGCTAATTGCAATTTTGCAAATAAAGATAAGGGATAAACTTCAACAAAAACATAATTAACAGCAAGTGCCAACAAAGTAAAATATATAATGATACAAAGATTTTTTTTATCATCAGAACTTAATAAATCTGAAGTTTTAATTAATAAAAAAGTACCAGTAAGATAAAAAATAAAACTCTTCCATTCTTGAATCGAAAACCGAGAAGGAATTATGTGGTGAGGATGGCGAATATAACCATACCAATAAATAAATTCTGAGTCACTTAGAATCTCACTATTAGTTGCTCCTGTTAACTTCATGGGAACATAAACTAAACAAGCAAAGCCTACAAATATTACTAAAGAAATTATTAAAGTTTTCAGAGAATGATT